>JBJELL010000416.1:0-5106 GCA_051879115.1 Lachnospiraceae bacterium | reverse complement strand
TAACTGCAAAAAATCCACCAATTAACACTGATTCCAGACATACGATTATCAGTGCGCGACGCAAACCCTTGATGAATGTGTGTCCAATCCTGCTGCTTAATCCTTCTTTTACTATTCTTTCATCTGTCTTTCTCCTTACTTTACTCATTTGTTTCTCCTCCCATTCAGTTTTGTAAAATGCAATCTCCTTTATCTTTCATCGTTTGCCGGTTCTCTGCCACTAAGACATTCTATCGCCCATTTTGCAGTTCCGTAAGCAATTCCCCATACTCTGCCATTACCTCATCATGATGTTTCTGAATATATGGGTAATCCGCATTTTTCACTGCAAGTTCCAACGCCTTTGCATGCTCCGACAATTTTTCCGCTCCAATGGTCAGCGAAGTACTTTTTAACCCATGTACATGAACCTGATAGTTTTCCCATGACTCTTCGGCATATTCCTTCGCCAATGCTTCTCTTTTGTCTCCAAGAATATAGGTATCAATCATTTCCAAATAGAAATCTTCTTCATTCATACAGTATGCCATTCCCATTTGTGTATTCAACGTCGGAAATCGTTCTTCCAGTGTCTTTTCTTGCACAATATTTGAGGACTGTTTTTCTATGTTCTCTATATTTTCTTTCATTTCCGCTAGATCCTTCGGTAAATATTTACGAAGCATCTCCATCAATTCATCCTCACGAATCGGCTTGGCCAGATAATCTGTAAAACCGACTCCAAGATATTTCTCCTTTGCACCCACAATTGCATTTGCTGTCAATACAATAATCGGTGTTTCCAGATTTAAGTAGTCTTTTGCTTGTTTCATTGCCTTCAATGTGTCAATTCCATCCATCTCCGGCATCATGTGGTCAAGAAAAATTATATCATACTTTTTCTGGCAAGTCATACGAAGACATTCTTCTCCGCTATATGCAACTTCAACCTCTGCTTTTGTTTGCTTTAAATAGCTCTGTGCTACTTTTATATTCATTTCTACATCATCAACCACCAGGATTTTGGCTCTTGGTGCTAACAGGATATGTTGATTCTCCTCTTTTGAACGAATAAATTGCTGATATTTCTGTGTAAAATCGCCTAACGGTTCAGCATTTACTATCTGCTGTGGAATGATTGCCGTAAAGACAGAGCCTTTTCCATACTCACTTTTGACATGGATTTCACCGCCCATCAATTCAACCAGATTTTTAGTAAGGCTGAGTCCTAAGCCTGTTCCCTGTATGTTGCGGTTTTTCTGCTCATCAACCCTTGTAAAGTTCAAAAACAGCTTATCCATATCCGAATCCTTAATACCAATTCCGCTGTCTTCCACTTCTATTTTTAACAGAAGATGTTCCTCTTCCATCTGCTCATACCCCATACGAAGAATTATTTTTCCCTCGTTCGTATATTTCACAGCGTTTGACAAAAAGTTATTGATAATCTGTCTGACATGAACCTCATCTCCATATAAAACAGACGGCACTTTTGAATCAATTTCCATCTCAAAATCTAAATCTTTCGCATCAGCTCTGGCTTTTGCCATGTTATAACAATCATTCAAAACCGAAAATAATTCATATTCCACCGGAATAATTTCCATTTTTCCAGATTCAATTTTAGATATATCCAAAATATCGTTGACGATGGATAATAAGGTCTGGCTGGCACTTTGAATATTTTTTGCATACTCTCTGATTTCTTCTGCATCACAGGTATCACAGTTTTTCAAAAGCATGGAATCCATGCCTATGATTCCATTAATCGGCGTGCGGATTTCATGGGACATATTTGCAAGAAACCGACTTTTTGCCACATTTGCCGCAACAGCATCATTTTTTGCCTGCTCAACAAATTTTACATGCTCTTGCATCATTTGACGCATATGGATGATTAGTGTACAAATTGCAAAAATACATACTCCATATCTGCTTGCCTTTCCTAAATCTCCAATCTTTATAATATAAGTTCTCAAAAGATCAATAAATACACTAAACATCAT
Source organism: Lachnospiraceae bacterium (assembly GCA_051879115.1). Classification (GTDB taxonomy): domain Bacteria; phylum Bacillota; class Clostridia; order Lachnospirales; family Lachnospiraceae; genus Maccoyibacter. The sequence continues at coordinate 3,121 of JBJELL010000416.1, read as the reverse complement.
ACAGGCAACTCCGAAAAAGCGTATACCCGTCTCCAGACTTTTCTCTCTTCTGGCATCTCTTCCTAATGCCACCACGTTCACAAAGATAAGCAATGCAATCATTCCATGAGAAACAAACGCCATCTCCATAAAATCCATATATCCCAAAATTTGAAGGATTAGCTGAATTATTACATTTGCTGTGGAAGCCGACATTGCAATTAATATAATGTTAGAATTTCCAGGCATCGCCTCATAACAATATGCTTCCAAAAAAAGAGGTGCTGTCATCAGAATGATAAAGATTAGATTAGAGTACAAGGTCTGATTTCCGTAAAATACTTCTGGTACCTTTGTCTCTATAAAATAGTAAATACTCATAAGCAACAGATATATACCCAGGTATTCGATGCCGGAAATCTTCTTGATGGACATTTTCTGCATAATTGCCAATATTAGAAAAGCCACAGCAACAATCAAAATAATCATCGTCAAAATAATATCAAATGCTTTTTGTTTTATAAAATGAAGAATTGCCACATCTCTTTTGGCAACAGATATTTCCGTTAAATATGTGGCATAATTAGAGTAAGGAGAACTCATTTCAATCTGTATCTCCCCTACTTCACATTCCTTTGGTATGTCAGTAAATACAATCACACTCCCCGGTGTACGTCCAAACAGTCTCTCATCATTCAGTCCAAAGGTATATATCTCCTCTCCATCAACTGTGATTTTTAACGTTTTGTCAGCAGCCAAAAAGCTCAAAGTCTCTCCCCAATATTCTTTCGGAATCGTATTTTTGATGACGATTTTTTCATTCGGTCTGCTAGTAGCATTATAAGGTAATTTCTGCAAATCTATCTTTGTACCATCTTCTCTGATAAGTACCCAACCTGTGTTAAAGGACTGCACTTTACCTTTTGCCAAAGTCATGTCATCTACCTTTGCAGTTTTAATCACAATTGCTATTACTACCAACTGTATAAAAAAGATAGCCCATATAACCTTATAATACTTCTTCATAATCTCTCAACACCTCTTCACAGTCTCTGTCCTTAATATGTAACATAGGCATCAATACCAAGCAGTTTTCTTCCCTGTCACTTGATAATCCTTTCTACCCTTTCTAAAAGTTCCTGGGGCATATAGGGTTTCTTCACATATCCGGCAGCATCAAGCCTTCCCGCTTCAACAACTGTATCTTCATTTGCATCTGCTGTCAGGAATATAATTGGTATACTGGTAAATTCTTTATGTTCCCTGATATGCTCTAATGTCTTTATTCCGTTCATAATCGGCATCTCAACATCTAGCAATATCAGGTCTACTGATTTACTATTCAGAATCGTTAAGCACTCCATGCCGGTGGTTGCGGTTATCACAAAATAACCTTCTTGCTCCAAAACAAATCTGGCTACTTTCAAATTCATCTCATCATCATCCACAACTAATATTCTCTTCATGTCTCCTCCTTGTAATAAATAATGTTAAATCAATCTTCGGTTTCTAGCTTCCGTTACTGCGGCAGCCTTGTTGTTGACACCTAACTTTTTATAGGTTTCCTGATTGTAATATTTTACGCCCGCCTTTGACAGTCCAAGCTGTTCGGCGATTTTTTCCACAGACATCCCCTCTGCCTGTAACCGTAGGATTTTCAGTGCCTTATCGCTTAAAATCACGTTCCCCTCTTGTTTTTCTTTCAGATAAGCCGGATAAAAACCTGCCATCTGCTCACATTCCTCCATGACCTGCTTTTTAAATCCCTGATCTTTCCATACAACCGTACCGGCTTTCAAAAGTTCCCAAAGCGGAGCACCTTCTCTTGTAAGAATCCGCACAAAGTGGTAATCCTCTGCTCTTGTTACCGCTTCCTGCAAAGTATCCTGCCAACCTTCCTTTCCCATGCGATACATGGCGATTGCTTCTAGTATCATTACTTCTATTGCAATATAGGTTCTGTGAACTTTTTCTGCATAAAAACGCATCTTATTTAATAATAACAGTGCCTTTTCTTTTCGTCCGGCTGCTAGATACACCCTTATCTTTGTCAGATAACGATACCGTTCCATGACGTTAAACTCTGCGTCTTCATCCGGTGCTTCTTCCATCCACTGATATGCTTCACTAATCCTGCCGGTATATAAATCCATTCTTACTGACATAGCACAGATATTTGGCAGAAGCTTAGGTGCCTCCCGTTCTGCCACCTGCCGAAAACTCTCTAGCATATCCACAGCCTCCTCCATATGGTTATTTAAAATGGATAACTGTGTCAGGATTCCCACCGCTACAAAGACCTGTTCCGTCTTTCCGCCGCTTTCCGCCTGCATCCTTCCATTGCCTGCAAGAGATGCCACTTCATAATCGTCTTCACCTTTTTCAAAAAAACTTTCTGCAAGGGCAAGATTCACTAAACCTTTTCCATATTTTCCAAGAACAAGGCTTATGACCTTTCCGATACTCTTTGCTAACTCCTTATCCTTCCTGCTCCATTCGCAAAAATCTTTTCCTCCATTCATCATAGAGGGCAGATTACTGGTGACGGAAAACTCCGGCAGAACCATCTTTCTTTCCGTCAACAGCACTCCAGCCCGTTTTAACAAGTCTGTCATCCGAAGGATTCCCCTGTGGGGCAGGGCTATGTCCAGATACAAAAGTCTGATTTCTGCTGCCCTTTTCATGCCCCCTGTCTTTTCTTTTGCATAGGCAAGAAGCTCCTTATACCAACGTTCGCTTTCTTCTTCATTTAAAAGCATAGACTGCAGCATGCTCATACCAGCCATCAGTTCCACACTTTCCTTTATTTTTTCTTCCGGAAGTGCCAGATAGTAACGTTTCAGTTCAAAATAGTCCCCTACTGCCGGGTTTCTTCTCATGTTTTCAATCAATATCCGGGAAATTCCCTCCTCATTGTGACACATTTGATACATCCTAAGGGCTTCCGGCACATTACCTTCTATCTCATAACTGTTTCCGGCACTGTAATACAGCTCCTTTATGTAGTCCTGTGAATATTTCACGGAAAGCCTCCGCCGCATAGAATATTTCATAGGAGTTCTTAACTCATAAATGCTCTGCTCGTTCTCTCTGTGCTCTATCAGGAAGTTTCCCGTCTCTTGTGCTTTCTGAATCAACTTCC
>JBJELL010000415.1:0-5112 GCA_051879115.1 Lachnospiraceae bacterium | reverse complement strand
AGATTTCGTCGTATATGTTAGATTAATATTGGAATGTTAAATAATTAACAATATTTTACAAATAAATTACATTGTATTGACACTAAATTGAAAAACAGGAGGAAATTATGAGAGGAATTCAAACACCGGTATCAGAGATTCGTAACAAAATTTTTACGGAAATTGCAAAAGCTGCCTACGAGTGTGAGCCAGAAAATATCAACGACGCAATCGAGGCAATCCCGTTTAAGGTATGTCCGGGGGAGATTGCAAGTTACCGTGAGAGTATCTTCCATGAAAGAGCGATCGCATCAGAACGAGTAAGACTTGCCATGGGAATGTCCCTAAGACCGGAAAACCGCGTGGTACACTTGACAAGTGGATTAGAGGAGAGCAATATCTCAGAAAAATACTATGAGCCACCGCTTATGCAGGTAATTCCATCTGCATGTAATTTCTGTGAAGATAAAAAATATGAAGTATCGAACATGTGTCAGGGCTGTATTGCACATCCTTGTATGGAGGTATGCCCAAAGGGTGCCATTTCCAGAGTAAACGGAAGAGCGGTCATTGATCAGGAAAAATGTATCAAATGCGGAAAGTGTAAATCCGTATGTCCATACGATGCAATTTCCAAAAAAGAAAGACCTTGTTCAAAAGCCTGTGGCGTAGATGCAATCGGTGTGGATGAGTACGGAAGAGCAGTCATTGATGCTAATAAATGTGTATCCTGCGGTCAGTGTATGGTAAGCTGTCCATTCGGTGCAATCGCAGATAAATCACAGATTTTCCAGTTAATCCGCTGTATGAAACAGGGAGGAAAGGTCATTGCAGAGGTAGCACCTGCATTCGTGGGACAGTTCGGACCGGATGCAACGCCTAGAAACGTAAAAGCTGCACTCTTAGAGCTTGGATTTGCAGATGTTGTGGAGACTGCATTAGGAGCGGATATTGGAGCAGTAGCAGAGGCGCATCACTATGCAAACCATGTTGCCACGGGAGAACTTCCATTCCTGTTAACCTCCTGTTGTCCATCCTGGGCAATGCTTGCAAAGACACAGTTCCCGGATTTGATTGAGAGTGTATCTTCTGAGCTGACTCCTATGGTAGCTACAGCGAGAAGTATTAAAAAAGAACATCCGGAAGCAAAAGTAGTATTTATCGGACCTTGTGCAGCTAAGAAGTTAGAAGCAAGCCGTCACGATGTACGAAGCGATGTGGATTTTGTTATTACCTTTGAAGAATTATTGGGTATGTTCCAGGCAAAGGGAATCGATCCGAGTGCAACAGAAGGAGACCGTTCTATGCATGATGCAACGGCAACCGGACGTGGATATGCTGTAGCAGGCGGAGTTGCAGAAGCTGTTACAAACTGTATTCATGAATATTATCCAGATGTGGAAGTTAACATAGAACATGCAGAAGGTCTTGCGGAATGTAAGAAAATACTGATGTTAGCAAAAGCAGGAAAGAAAAATGGATGTATGATTGAAGGTATGGGATGTCCTGGTGGATGTGTTGCAGGAGCAGGTACAATTTTGCCAATCAACAAGGCGAAGGTTGAGGTTGACAAGATGAAAAAAGCTTCTACACGCCAGATACCGCCAAAAGAGTTACGCGAGATTGAATTAGATTAGATTTTGGAATATGCAAAGAATACGCATGAATAGATAAAAAATGTAGAAAATACCGATTAGGGAGTGAAAAACCACATCCCTAAGGAGGTGTTTTGACATGATATGTCTGTTCTATTTAGATGAAGAAGCGTATATGAATACTTCATTCCGTTATATGAATGCGAATGGAATGGCAGACCGGGATGACTTGCATTTAAGTATTACGAATATAAACGGAATTACCTATCAGGATGATATCCGTTTTAGTATTACCAATATGAATGGAATCACACATCGGGATGATATTCATTTCAGCATTACCAATATGAATGGATGTACGAAGTAAAAATTAAAAATTGACAGGTTGATGGAACGCCGTGAATGTTATATAATGATTCATGGCGTTTTGTTGTGCATTATGGGATGTAAGTTCCATAAATGATAGAAAAGAGAGGTAATGTTATGAGTAAGGTTAGGACAAGATATGCACCGAGTCCGACAGGTAAGATGCATGTGGGAAATCTGCGGTCTGCGTTGTATGAGTTTTTGATTGCAAAGCATGCGGGCGGAGATTTTATGCTGCGTATTGAGGATACCGATCAGGAGCGTTATGTGGAGGGTGCCACGGAGATTATCTATCGTACGTTAGAAAAAGCAGGACTTAAGCATGATGAAGGTCCGGATAAGGATGGCGGTTTTGGTCCTTATGTGCAGAGTGAGCGTATGAAGACCGGAATTTATTTAAAATATGCAAAGGAGTTAGTGGACAAAGGAGAGGCTTATTATTGCTTTTGCGATAAGGAGAGACTCGATTCCATTAAGACGGAAGTCGTAGAGGGTAAAGAGATTACCATGTATGATAAGCATTGTCTGTCTTTATCAAAGGAAGAGATTGAAGCGAATTTAGCAGAAGGAAAACCTTATGTCATCCGTCAGAACATTCCAAATGAGGGAACTACTACCTTCCATGATGAGTTATATGGAGATATTACCGTGGAAAATGCGGAGTTAGATGACATGATTCTAATTAAGTCCGATGGATATCCAACTTATAATTTTGCAAATGTTGTGGATGACCATACCATGAACATTACCCATGTTGTAAGAGGAAATGAGTATTTGTCTTCTGCACCAAAATACCAGAGACTTTATGATGCCTTTGGCTGGGAGTCACCGGTATATATTCATCTTCCATTGATTACCGATGAAAATCATAAAAAGCTCTCAAAGCGAAGCGGTCATGCTTCTTTTGAGGATTTATTAGAGCAGGGATTCTTACCGGAGGCAGTGGTAAACTATATTGCACTCTTAGGATGGAGTCCTGAGGATAACAGAGAGATTTTTACTTTAGAAGAGTTAATTAAAGATTTCGATTATCATAGAATCAGCAAATCTCCGGCGGTATTCGATATCGTGAAATTGAGATGGATGAACGGAGAATACTTAAAAGCAATGGATGAGGATGCTTTCTATGAGATGGCGGAGCCGTATTTAAAAGAGGTCATTTCCAAAGATTATGACTTAAAAAAGATTGCAGCTATGGTAAAGACCAGAATAGAGACTTTCCCGGATATTGCAGACCATGTAGATTTCTTCGAGGCAGTACCGGAATATGACATTGCCATGTATGCCCATAAGAAGATGAAGACCACACCGGAATCTTCTTTAGAGGTATTAAAAGAACTTTTGCCGCGTCTTGAGACGCAGGAGGACTATTCTAACGATGCCCTTTATGGAATGCTCTGTGATTTCGTAAAGGAAAAAGAGTGTAAGAATGGATATGTGATGTGGCCGGTTCGTACTGCAGTTTCCGGTAAACAGATGACACCGGGTGGTGCTACGGAATTAATGGAAGTACTCGGAAAAGAGGAATCCGTTGCAAGAATCAAGGCGGCTATCGAAAAATTAGAAGCAGAGCTTTAAAATAGATTTATTCCCGCGAGCAACGAGCCAAGTGACCATGCTTGCATGGGCATTTGACTTTAAAGGAGTACTATGAAACAGTCTTTTAACCCGTCTCAGTCTGAGGCGATATCCCACGGAGAGGGACCGGCACTGATACTTGCCGGTCCCGGCAGTGGGAAAACTCTTGTAATTACCCAGAGGGTGAAAAACTTAATAGAAAATCAGGGTGTGAATCCATCGAATATCCTTGTCGTTACATTTACGAAGGCAGCAGCACGCCAGATGAAGGAGCGTTTTGTCTCACTTATGGGAGGGAAACACTATCCGGTTACCTTTGGCACCTTTCATGCGGTCTTTTTTTCAGTGTTAAAAAATGCCTATCATTACAGTGCTAAGAACATCATACGGGAAGAAGAAAAATACCGGTTTTTAAAAGAAATCATAGACCGGATGGAATTAGAATATGAGGATGAACAGGACTTTATGAGCGGAGTCTTAGGAGAAATCAGTCTGGTAAAAAACGAACAGATAGAGATTACCCATTACTATGCCAAGAACTGTGCAGCAGATATTTTCCGACGTATCTATAAAGAATATGAGGGAAAAATGCAAAGGGCAGGGCTTTTGGATTTCGATGATATGTTGGTCTATACCTATGAATTATTCCGTGAGAGAAAGGATATTTTAGCCCTCTGGCAAAAGCAGTATCCCTATATCTTAGTGGACGAATTTCAAGACATCAATTTTTTGCAGTTTGAGATTGTAAAGATGATGGCATTACCGGAGAATCATCTCTTTGTAGTAGGAGATGATGACCAGTCCATCTACCGTTTTCGGGGTGCAAAACCGGAGCTTATGTTGAATTTCAAAAAGTCCTACCCCAACGCAAAGGAAATTCTTCTGGATGTAAACTATCGTTCCGTATCAGGAGTCATTCAGGCGGCACAGCGGTTAATTGGACATAACAGTGAGCGTTTTCACAAAAAAATCCATGCCCAAAACCCGGAAAGAGGCGGTGTGCAGATATCCTTCTATAAAAATCAGTGGGAAGAAAACGAAGCCGTTATTGAAAATATCAAAAAACAGGCAGAAAGAGGAATTCCCTATAGAGAAATGGCAATCCTGTTCCGTACCAACATCCAGCCCCGGATGTTAATGAGACAGCTTATGAATCACAACATTCCTTTTGTGGCAAAAGATAAGATACCAAATCTCTATGAACACTGGATAGCAAAGGATATCTTCACCTATATCCGTATTGCCCAGGGTAGCAGGGAAAGAGCGGATTTTCTAAAAATCATGAACCGTCCGAAACGTTATATCGGAAGAGAGAGTTTGGAAGAGATGAGTGTTGCCTTTGATGTCTGGATGGATTATTACAAAGAACAGCCCTGGATAGCAGAACGCATTGACCGTCTCGAATACGATATCAGAATGCTTTCCGGCATGAAACCATTTGCTGCTATGAACTATATCCGAAACGGCATCGGCTACGATGAATTCTGTAAAGAATATGCCGAATACCGCCATATCAAAGCAGAAGAACTCATTGAAATTCTAGACGAGTTACAGGAGAGTGCAAAAGAATATAATTCCTATGATGCATGGTTTT
>JBJELL010000414.1:0-5167 GCA_051879115.1 Lachnospiraceae bacterium | reverse complement strand
TTCTCCTACTTATCTTTCTGTTTCATAGCAAGTTCTATCACCTTATATGCCCCATCATAGATTCCCTGCTTTTTATTTCTCACAATATTGTCACACATTTCATTTAAAAACTCTTTTTCTTTCATAAAGAGTTCTATCATCTGTAAAGTATGCGGCGTGTCCTGACACTCCAAAGTTCCATCCCCAATCTCGGACGAATGAATAGCTCCCCACTGTTCATGTCCCCCCACTCGTTTAATAAACAGCTTTGGAACCGGATAGAACGCCAGCTCACTTGGCTTTGTCACAAGCACGTCACAACTTCTCATCAAAAGATTTGTACAGTAGACTGCTTCAAAAATATTCTCATGCCAGAAACCATGCACTCCTTCTACCTCCCCATTCAGGGCTTCCTCTGCAAATTTTTTTGTCTTATCCCATTCATTAAAATGTTCTATGCTGGCTTCTTTTAAGCCTTCCACCTCTCTTAGCAACTCTTCCCAGACATTTTTATAATCTCCCACATTAACATAGAGTGCTGCCTTTTTCTCTCTGACTGCCGGAAGAAGGTAACGGATAATCGCCGCAAAAATCTCTTTCTGTGCTCCGGCACCGCCGATGGTAAGAAGAAACCTCATAGGTTTCCCTTCTGCTTTACGTCTCTTTCTTTCGGCACAGTCGTCTTCGATGTTGCTTACAAGTTCATGGTCAATATAGTGTCCCGTATAGATTAAGGATTCTTTCGGCATTGGATGTAAAACATCGTTCTTCTGCATTCCATTCAAAATGCGGTATCCCTGATATGCATTGTGCGTTTGAACGGTGTGAAGACTTCCCTCTGCTAAATGCAATGCCATTGGCCAGTTGTCCGGAACCGCATTTACCACATGTTTCATCCCCGCATGAACTGCTGCCTGTGCCGGCCACACATGGGTCGCAACAATTGGAATATCCTTTGGCACATTCCAAAACACCGGTGTCATCAACTCTGCATTTTTCTGATCCGCTGCATTATAGCTCAATTTTCTGAATCCTTCATAGTTCATCGGTTCCCAGATAAAGTGGTTGAACAGCCGGCTCTTTGCTGACAGCCTTGATCCTAAGGAATACAACTCATTTTGAGCACTGATTACCTTCGTACAAGTGGTTTTTGGATAGGAATTCAAATCCATCCAATATGGGATATATCCCATGGATTTTGCTGCTGATGCAATCGCCATGGATATCCGGTAATGTCCAAATCCCATACGGATATTTCCAACGATAATTCCCTTTTCACAATCGAAAGATTCCTGCTTTTCTCCCTGTTTTTGTAACAGGACATCCATAACCCCTAATTCCTCTCCTATATGTTCGTTTTTTTGAACACATACCGGATAATTCCTATGACTGTCATCCCCGAATTTTTTGATATATTTTTTCTTAGATTTTACTGCCTTCTTATAATCCCTTTCCGATATCCGGTTGCCAAAAATACATTTTGATTTCTCCATTGTAATTCTTCTCCTTATCATTTAAGCATCTTTTACTTTGATTCCATCCATCAGAATAGTTACCACTTCATTTAATGCCTCTACATAGGTAATCTCATTCTGAATCAAAATATCTCTTTGAAAGAACTGTTCTAATACAGACTCCATCATCATCTTTAAAATCGGAATCTGAATCGGTCTGATGACGCCTTCCTGTATTCCCTGTTCTAAGAGTTCAATCGTTCTCTCCCATCCGGTCTCAAGTCTCATCTCCACACGCCGATAGGTCGACGGATACTTATCCTTTAATAAGTAAAGTTTTTCAAAATCGACCTCTTTATAACTTTCCGGCAGTACACCAAGAATCAGCCGAATCTTTTCTACTGTATTTAATCTGTCATTATTAATTACTTTTTCTTCACTTTCTTTTATCGTGTCAAACAAATAATCTACCATATTCAAAAATAATTCTTCTTTATCTTTAAATACAGTGTAAATGGTCTTTTTGCTCATTCCTAACTGGTGTGCAATATCGTCCATCGTAAACTTCAGCCCTTTTTGATTAAATACAACTAATGTTCCTTCTAGAATTCTCTCTTTTAATTCCATATTTCCTCCCTCTCATCGGAAACCATTTTTTATATTTTAGTTTCCTGTCTGATTTCATTATACCTTTTCCTTACACCTTGCGCAAGAAACTATTTTCACAATTTTAGTTTCCTTTTTTTGTTTATTTCTTCCAAATTTTCTTTTTTTCAGATAATTGCTTTGCAATCTCTTCATCTCTTCTGTATAATGATGGCAGGATTTCACAAGAAACAGAAAGAGAAGGGACGAATTACAAATGAAAGAAGAACTGATTACATTATTTGAACAAAAATTTGGTACCGGTGGTGACATCCGTTGTTACTTTTCTCCCGGACGCGTAAATCTCATTGGAGAGCATACGGATTACAACGGCGGTCACGTTTTTCCATGTGCACTTACACTTGGAACCTATCTGATTGCCCGCAAAAGGGGGGACAAAAAACTTCGTTTTTATTCAAAGAATTTTCACGATGTCGGTATTTTGGAAGGGAGTCTGGAACATCTTGTCTGGAACAGAGAAGCGGGCTGGACGAATTATCCTATGGGCGTGATATGGGCAATGCAGGAAAAAGGATATTCCATTTCTAATGGATTCGACATCCTGCTCTATGGAAATATTCCTAATGGTTCCGGTCTTTCTTCTTCTGCCTCTGTAGAAGTTGGAACCGGTGTGATGTTAAATGATATGTATGAGTTCGGTATTGATATGGTCAATCTTGCCTTAATCGGACAGTATGCAGAAAATCACTTCAATCAGGTACAGTGCGGTATCATGGATCAGTTTGCGATTGCTATGGGAAAGAAAGACCATGCTATTTTTCTTGATACAGCAACACTTTCCTATACCTATGCCCCCCTTGCTCTTGAGAGCCACAAAATTGTGATTGCATGCAGCAATAAAAAACGCGAACTCGCTGATTCTAAATATAACGAAAGACGGACAGAGTGTATGGCTGCTCTTTCCGAAATCAAAGAATTTATCGGTATTCACTCACTTTGCGAACTTACCAGTCAGCAGTTTGAACTATATAAGACTGCCATCTTAGATGAAACCTGGCTGAAACGTGCCCGTCATGCCGTATATGAAAACCAGCGTACCATTACTGCCGTTGAAGTTTTAAAATCCCACGATTTAAAAACATTCGGGATGCTGATGACTGCCTCACACAACTCGTTAAAAGATGATTATGAGGTTACCGGACGGGAACTGGACACACTTGTGGAAGCCGCATTAGAACAGAACGGCGTTTTAGGTTCCCGAATGACCGGAGCAGGATTCGGTGGGTGTACTATCAGCCTTGTAGAAAATGAATCTATCCCATCTTTTATAGAAAATGTCGGCACAAAATACTTAGATACCATCGGTTATGCCGCCGATTTCTATGTTGCAGAAATCGGCGATGGTGCAAGGAGAATCTAATTCTATTTTATATTGAAAGGAGCTTTCCATGATTTACGAATCTATCAAAAAATTAATTACCTATGGGCTTACCACCGGACTGATTCTTCCAGAAGAGAAAATCTATACTACAAATCTTCTCTTAGACGTTCTGAAATTAGACGACTACGAAGAACCGGATACTGACTATACGGATATTTGTTTAGAAGGTACACTAAAAGAACTTTTAGACTATGCCATAACACAGGGACTATGTGAAGACAGTATTGTTCATAAAGACCTTTTTGATGCACGCATTATGAACTGTCTGATGCCAAGACCTGCTGAGGTCATCCGCACCTTTTTCGAGAAATACCAACATTCTCCAGTGGAAGCAACCAATTACTATTACAAGCTCAGTCAGGATTCCGACTATATCCGAAGATATCGTGTCTGCAAAGATTTAAAATGGGTGACCCATACAGAGTACGGTGACATAGATATTACCATCAACCTGTCCAAACCGGAAAAAGATCCAAAGGCAATCGCGGCAGCAAAACTGGCAAAACAAAGCAGCTACCCTAAATGCCTTCTCTGTATGGAAAATGAAGGCTATGCCGGACGGACAAATCATCCGGCACGTTTTAACCACCGCATCATTCCACTGACAATCAATAATTCTAAATGGGGATTTCAGTATTCTCCCTATGTATACTACAACGAACATTGTATTGTCTTCAATGGGGAACACACCCCTATGAAAATTGAACGCAGCACCTTCGTAAAACTGTTTGATTTTGTAAAGCTCTTCCCACACTATTTTCTCGGTTCTAATGCCGACCTTCCAATCGTAGGAGGCTCCATCCTCTCACATGACCATTTTCAGGGGGGACATTATACCTTTGCCATGGCAAAGGCTCCAATAGAAAAGACATTTACGGTAACGGGGTATGAAGATGTTGAATCCGGAATAGTAAAATGGCCTCTTTCCGTCATCCGGTTAAGATGCGAAAAAGAAGACCGTATTATAGACCTTGCGGAACACATATTGAAAAACTGGCAGAGTTACACGGATGAAGCTGCTTTTATCTTCTCCCACACAGACGGCGAACCGCATAATACCATCACTCCCATTGCCCGTTTCCAAAACGGCAGATATGAGTTAGACCTCGCTCTGCGAAACAACATTACTACTGAAGAACACCCCCTTGGAGTCTTCCATCCACATGAAGAACTGCACCATATTAAAAAAGAAAACATTGGATTAATCGAGGTCATGGGACTTGCTGTACTGCCTGCCCGTCTAAAGGAAGAAATCGACCTTCTAAAAGACTATATCCTAAATGACAAGGATATCCGTTCTAACGAAAAGATAGAAAAACACGCTCTTTGGACGGAGCAGTTTTTAGAAAAATATGACCATATTGACAGCCATAACATTGACAGGATTCTAAAAGATGAGATTGGTCTGGCATTCGTTCAAGTGCTTGAACATGCCGGAGTATTCAAACGCGATGACAAAGGAAAAGCCGCTTTTAACCGTTTTCTAAATCAATTATAATCCGGTTTTCAAAAGGAGGTTATCGCACTAATCATCTTGCTGCTGATAGAACAGGTTACCGGAAGTATGCCTTTGTTATCCAATTGTGTGTCTGGTTCAGATTCGACATGATTTTCGTAAGAAGTCCGTCTAATGAAGACAGCGTACCAACTTTTTAGACTTTCTAAGCAGATGCATTCACAAAGTCCT
>JBJELL010000413.1:0-5224 GCA_051879115.1 Lachnospiraceae bacterium | reverse complement strand
AACACATAATTCGTGTGACAGCTCCATTTTTACTGTATATCGCTGTTATCTAAATAGTTCAAAAATGTCCAGATGGATGGACTATTGATTTTTTCTAAAAGTTGAATCGCTTTTTCCTTTGGCATTGCGGGGTTTTGTAGCCAAAAACATATAAATCCTACCATACCCGAAATTTGATAACTATTTATTGCTTGATAGGTGTCACTCATTGTATTCTGAGGAGACAAGCGGAGAGATTCTTTGAATATTTGTGTACTAATGGCTTCTTCCAATCTAGACTTAAAAAATTCCGAACTTTGTGAATTTAAAAAGGCACGAATAGTGGAAGCATTTTTATCCATTATTTCAATAATCTGTCTACTACAATCAGAAACCCGTTCACTGCTAATGGTATGAATAGATTCTGACTGCACACGAAAAGCATCCTGTATTGGTTGTACACATTCATCTATCAAAGTATGGAATAATTCTTCCTTGTCTGTATAGTACACATAAAAGGTGTTTCGGCTACACATTGCTTTTGTACAGATATCCAAAACAGTAATCTGTGAAAAAGGTTTTTCCTGTAAAAGGGCTAAAAAACTATCTCGAATATTCTTTTTTGTTTTTCTTATTCGTAAATCTCTTTTTGTATCCATATAAATTACCTGTGTTAAAAAATGACAAAAAATGACAATGTGTTAGTTTTCTAACGTATTGAGAGATATTAAACATTGATATCGAAATTATACTATTATAGGCTAATTTTAGCAATAATAAAATTTGGGAAATCTTGCTATTTTATGTAATGGAATGAGGGGAAAAAGATGAGATTTATACCGATTGAAAAAGTTGAAAATGGGATGATGTTGGCAAAAACCATTTATGATTATGGGACAGGAACTTTGCTGAGAGAAGGAAAGCTGTTAAACGAAGAAATTATTATGCGTATCCGCGACAGGGGTTATCCCGGGATATACATAGAAGACGAACTGACAAAAGATATTGTTATTAAAGAGGCGATTACTGTTGAACTCCGAAATCATGCGGTAGAGACTTTACAGGATTTGGATTTGGAAGAGGCGGTTCATGTAGCAGAAAATATTGTGGAACAGCTTATGGAGGCAAAGACAGTCTCTTTGGATATGTTGGATTTGCGTACTTTTGATAATTATACTTACCGCCATTCTGTTAATGTAGCGATTCTTTCTGTAGTAATCGGGATGGGAATGGGATATACGAATGAAGAGCTTGTGGATCTTTGTGCTGCTGCAATTTTCCATGATTTGGGGAAGCTTGCTATTGACAAGGAAATTTTAAATAAACCGGGAAAGCTGACACCAGAGGAGAATGAACTTCTTCGCAGCCATCCACAAATTTCTTATGATATGTTAAAGGAAAAATGGAATATTCCATCCAGAGTGAAAGCGGCTGTATTAAGTCATCATGAGAATGAGGATGGCAGTGGTTATCCAAATGGTCTTTTTGGAGATGCCATTCATCCATTTGCAAAGATTATTCATGTGGCAGATGTCTATGATGCTCTCTCTTCTGACAGAGCCTATAAAAAAGCTTATTCCTATGCAGAATCGTTGGAATATTTGATGGGTGGCTGCGGAACGTTATTTGATCAAAAGGTTGTGCAGACTTTTATAGATAGGGTTCCAATTTATCCAAAGGGTGTCAGTGTTCTTATGTCCGATGGCAGGGAAGGGATTGTTGTTGAGAATCATTTAGGGAGTCCTCTTAGACCAACGGTTCGCTTTCTAGATGGCAGTGAGCTGGATATGAGAAATACGTCCATAGGAAGGAATCTGACTATTATCAATCAGACAAATGTGCAGATAATTAATGAAGAAGAGATGGTACATATTGAAACAGAGCGTAAAAGCAGGGAATTAAAAAATATCCTGGTAGTGGACGATATGGTAAGCAGTATACGTGCCGTAAAATCCGCATTGGATGGACTCTATAAGGTTATCGCGGTGCGTTCCGGTGAAGAAGCGTTGCAGTACCTTAAGAAAGGAACTCCGAATCTGATTCTAATGGATATTCTGATGCCAAATATGAACGGTATTGAGACTGTGAAACTGATTCGGGAACAGTTTCCGGGAAATGTTCCGGTAATTTTCCTATCGAGTGCAAATGATGTGCAGACCGTACTCGCATGCCGGGATGTACATGCAGATGATTATATTGTAAAACCTTTTAAAGTGGATTATATCAGGAAACGTATAGCAATGATTTTGGGAGAACGGTAATGACGATTTTAATTATATTAAATATTATTAGTATTGTAATTATTTCAATAACGATTTATCTTATATTAAAAAGAATTGACAGTGGAGAAAAGTATCTGGTTTTGTCTTGTATGAGAGTTTCTTTACTTTATTGTGTTCTGGAATTAGCAGAGCATTTTTGGGGACGGTTAATGAACCCGAATTTGTTGATTATAGTAGAGATTGTCTCTGTCTTAGTTGTGGGGATTCTTTTTATTTTTTATTTTCATTATGCAATCAGTATGACGAAATATCGGATGAAAAGAAACTACATTGCTATAATAATGATGCTCTATACAGTGTCGGGTCTTTTTCTGCTTACAAGTTCTTATCATCATTGCTTTTATAAGAAGCTGTCCGTTGTAGAAGATGTAGAAAAGGGATTAAGGTTAGAAAAAGAAATGGGAAGCGGTTATTATCTTTTTACACTTCTGTTGTTTCTGACATCTATTTTGATTATTAATATGGGTGCATATTATTATAAAGAAACCAAGGAAAACTATGGTGAGGACAGAAAAAAACGGGCACGTATTGTTCTTGGAGTAACCTTTGTTCCAATATTTATGAGTGTACTGTTTTTAATAGATTCGTTAGGTAACTATGATCTTGCATGTGTTGGGATGGGAATTTCCGGAATTGTTTTGATATATGCCATGAAACATTTTAATTACATGGATGCAATTCAAACAGCAAAGGATCTGGTAGTGGAAAATATGAATATTGGAGTCTTGATTTTTGATAAGGATTATCATCTTTTAGAGGGGAATCAGTTTATGAAGGAGAGATTCTCGGAAGCATGGGAGAATCCGGAACTAATGGAAGAGAATGAGCAGTTTAGAAAGGCTATTCATGGAGAGTTGGATAAAGTTGAGTGGAATGGTCACATCTACAGTTGCCAGAATCAGTATGAAAAAATTATGAGTCGGAGTAATGTACTAAGAGGATATGTAATGACAATTTATGACATTACGGCATTGGAGGAACATGCAAAACAGTTAGAAGTTCTGAAGCAGGAAGCGGAAGAAGCGAACAAACAAAAGACAAACTTCTTAGCAAATGTAACGCATGAAATCCGTACACCATTGAATACAATTATGGGAATGAGTGAGATTGCAGTACGAAAGAGTACGGAGAAAAGTATAGAAGGAACTTTAAAGAGTATCTATCGTGAAAGTGAGGGGGTTTTGGATTTAGTTGATACTCTTTTGGATATCTCAAAGTTAGAGTCGGGTACGATAGAACTTTCCCATGAGATGTATCAGATGGAGGATATTCTCTATGAGATTTCCAATATGGTCTATACGCGTATTGGCAAAAAAGATTTGGACTTTAAAGTGGAAGTAAAACCGGGATTTCCACATGCTTTTTATGGGGATTCGGTAAGAGTTAAAGAGATTTTCCAGAACCTGTTGGGAAATGCGATTAAATATACGGAGAATGGAAGTATTGTTCTGGCTCTGGATGGAGAGAAAGAGGAGGATAATCGTTTTAAAATTCTTCTGACTGTCCAGGATACGGGTGCAGGCATGGATGAAGAGGACAGTAAGAGCATCTTTCAGCGATTTATGCGTAGCAAGAATCCAAAGACGGCGTCTGTCTTTGGAGCCGGACTGGGGCTGGATATTACGATGAATCTGGTAAAGCTGATGGATGGCGGAATACAGGTTCAAAGCAAGTTGGGCGAAGGAACGACATTTCTGGCATTTTTCTATCAGGAGATTGCGGATAGTGAACCTCTTCAATTAGGGAATATTACAAGGGAAACTGCAGAGAAGCATATGGAGAATAAGGATTTTCTGGATGAGATTCATGTTGCCTTTCCGGGAGCTCGGGTACTTATTGTGGATGATATGGAATCCAACCTGACGGTAGAACGGGGACTGATGGAACTTTATGGAATCGAACCGGAGATGGCGTTAAGTGGACAGCAGGCGTTAGAAAAATTAGAGACAGAAAAATATGATTTGATTTTTTTAGACCACATGATGCCGCAGATGGATGGAATTCAGACTTTACAGGAAATCCGCCGGATGAAGAATGGGAAAGAAGTTCCTGTCGTGGCAGTTACAGCGAATGCCGTTGCTTATACGACGGATTTTTATGAAAAAAACGGATTTGACGATAGTCTCGCAAAACCGCTGCGTACAGCAGAACTTTTAGAAGTGCTGAAAAAATACATTCCTTTTAAAATTCAGAACAGAGAGGAAGAAGAATCATCGGAAAATCTTCCAATCAAAAGCCTGATGCCGGAGATTGATTGTGTGGAGGGAATTAAAAATATTGGTGGAAATTTGGAGAAATATAATGAACTCTTGAGAGTCTATAATCTGGAGATGGTGCAGATTTTGGAAGTTTTGCCAGATCTTGCAGATGAGGATTTAGAGGCATTCAAAATTAAAGTACATGGAATCAAAGGGAGCAGTCGTAATATTGGAGCAGAACAGTTATCGAGAGATGCTTTGCAGTTAGAAGAGTGGGCGAAAGAGGGAAAAAAGGAAGAGATTCTTGGAAGACTGGATGACTTTTTAAAGGAACTGGATGTGGTTATGACCAGAATAGATTCCTATTTAAAAGAGGTATTTGAAAGTACACAAAGAGATGGGGATTTTCTTCCGGAGCTGGAACTTACAAGTGTCTATGCAATATTAAGAGCCCTATCTGAATTTGATATGGATGAGGTGGAAGAGGAATTGAAAGAACTATATAAAAACCGTTATACAGATGATACAGAAGAAGTATTAGAAAAATTGAAGCGTTACGTAGAAGCGCTTGATTATAAAAATGCCACGGCTCTTTTGGAGGATTATTTAGAGAAAATCGGATAAGTTTCTTTACTCGGCTTTGTGGGAAATGGTTCTAGCCACATGTGATATCTCATAAAATACAGCAAGTTAAATTTTCAAGGGAATAGCGTGAAAAAGAAAATCGAATTGATTATGGGAGTGGTTCTCCTTGTGGTAGCCGGA
>JBJELL010000412.1:0-5249 GCA_051879115.1 Lachnospiraceae bacterium | reverse complement strand
CCCGATATTGCCAGAATATGAGAAATGCCTGCCTTTTGATAAATCTCCTTTATCTTATCATCTAACAGTTCCTTATCCCCTAATACCATTGTACTTAAGACTCCGGCTTCTTTACTGCCTAATATTTTTTGATAGACCTCCTTGACTCCTTCCTTTTTTTGATAGAGTTCTTCCCAAAAACGGCTCCCCTCTGCTACAGTTCTCGCATTTTCTCCATAAAACTTCATGTCTATTTTCTGACTCTGATAAAAACTCTTTTCGTTGAAATTTCCCTCGTTTCTTGCAGATTCTAATGTCTGAATACTTCCGCTTACGATAATGGTATCTCCGATAGATATGTCATCGGCATCAAGATATACTAAGATTTGATTACAGGAAACAGGCTTAGAACTGCCTTTTCCATTCAGATAACAATGTTTCAGATAATAACGGTAACCTGTCTGCCCCGCTTCTTTTTTCCATACAGTTCCCTGTATAACCCTATTCTCCCCATCCTCTAACAAAGGCTCATACTGCCTTCGGTAGTCTTCTTCTGTCTCCATCCGCTCTGCTCCTATGACAAAGGCCGCCAAAAAGACCGCCCCATAGAAAATTCCCTGCTTTATTCCCCGTCTTTTCACTCTTAAAATAACATTCCAGAGTAAAAAGCAGATTGCCAAAACAAGGATTTCGGATAAATCTTCTCCCTGATAGAGAATCCCAAGCAGAAAGAAGACTGCCGTTAAAAATAACGGCCTCTTATTCACGTTTCTTCTTTCCCCCTATTTCTTTTCTAAATAGTCTAAATTTCTGTCATAGACAGTGTCTAACCGACAACTGTCACGATAGACCCCCTTAGTACTTCCATTGACGGAAATCTGCACACGGCTTACTGTTGAAAGTTCTGACAAGGAATCTACAATGGAATAAATCACAATCGGTTCCTGAATCTCATAATCCTGATTCAGAAAACCGGAATCAAAGTTCACATAGCACACACCATCTACGGTGGTCACACTCAAAAGACTCGTTCCCGATGGAATCGCTGACTTTCCTTTTCCTTCCGTTGGTCCTTCTAAAAGATTCTCAATAATCAGTTTTTCCATAGAAATATTGCTGTTATAGTGCACCTTCTGCTTCTCCATAACCAGTCCATCACCCTTTTCATTGGAAAAATAGAGTGTAATCTCCGCTGTTTGAATTGCATTTATCTGCTCACCCGGATTTTCCACAAAACTCTCCCCTGTCATCAGTCCCACGATATTGTTCTTTGCATCAACAAGGGGAGCATCACCTACATAGAAAGACACGCAGGAGATATCTTCTATCTGGGTCAGCGTCTTAACAATGGCTGCACGGCATAAGATTTCCGATGCCGCATCCATATTATAATAATCAGAATCAAACCAGATAGAAAGCTGATCCTTCTCTATCTGACTTTTCACAATCTCCACATCATTTGGAATCGGTTTTCGGTAATCCGTATCCTCCGGGTCTGTAGAAAGGCTTTTTAGAAAATCTTTTACCTGCTCTTTTGTATCTTCCTCTTTCTTATTAGAATATGCCTTCGCACTTAATTTTGTCTTTTCTGCATTCAAATAATAAATCTGATACTCTGCTTTTTTCTCTTCCTTTGCCCCACATCCGCACAACAGCAGAAGTATTGCCGCAAATAGAAACATCCATTTTTTTGATTTCATCTGCTGCCTCCTATGCAATATAGTTCAGTGGAATACGAATGGTAAAGATGGTTCCCTCGCCTTCCGTACTGTATGCCTTAATAGCTCCACGATGCATCAATACTGCATTTCTTGTAATTGCAAGTCCAAGTCCCGTTCCTCCAATTTCTCTCGAATGAGACTTATCCACACGATAGAATCTCTCATAGATATGTTCTAAGGACTCCTCCGGAATACCAATTCCGGAATCCTCCACTTTAATATAGAAATACTGGTGGTCTGCATTTAAAGTAACATGCACCCAACCGTTTTCCTTATTGTATTTAATTCCATTCTCCACCAGATTCGTAACGGCAAGTGTCAGCTTCACCTCATCAATTTCTGCCGTCACCGGACGGAATGTCTCTAAGACTAACTCTATGTTCTGCTTTTCCGCAATCGGACGAAGCCGCTTTAGAATCAGTTCTAGCATTTCATTGATATTTACAGAAGTAATATTTACATCCGCCGCCGACTTATCCATTTTTACTAATGACAACAGGTCAGTGATTATCTTATTTTCACGTTCTATCTCGTTTGTAATGTCCTCCATGAACTCCTTATATAACTCTACCGGAGCATCCCCCATAGCATTGATGGAATCTGCTAATACCTTCATAGATGTCAATGGGGTCTTCAATTCATGGGACACGTTTGATACAAACTCCTGTCTAGAATCATCTAATACCTTCATTCTTCCTAGAAGCTGATTAAAACTTTCCGACATTTCCTTTGTCTCGGTATACCGGTTGATATGGAGTTCTCCGTCACCATATCCGGTCTGAATATCCCGGATAGACTTCTCCATTTGACGCAGAGGCCGTACCAGTCTGCCGGATAAAAACACCGCTAATCCAAAGACAATGACCCCTATAATCAGAGCCTGAACCGACGCATTACGTCCTAAAAAGTCTTTGTTGTTCATAACACTGTCCATAGACACGCTGACTAACATAACTCCGAGCACATCATCGCTGTTTTGACCGGTAATTGGAAGAGTCATCTCTAAGTATCGGCTTTCCTTATCATATTTTGAGACCTCTTTTCCCGCAAAACTCTGTATTACTTCTTCGGAAATAATCGTCTTTTTTTCATCTAAGGCATATGTATCTGTCACAATCTGAAACGCCCTGTCAATCAACATGACTCTGCCGTCATAAATATTCGACAACTGTGTTAACTGAACCGTAATATCTTCCTCATCGGGATGGTCTATATAATTATTCGCCGCAATCTGTGAAGCAAGAATCTTTGCCTGATTTGTGATATCAATACTGCGTGTCTCTGCTGCCCTCTGTTCATAAGCTCTTAAAAAACCTACCCGCAGTATCAGACATGGAAGGATTCCGATTACCAAAAATAAAAGAATCAATCGGAATCTCATACTTTTTAAGAATTTTTGAAATGCACTGTTTTTTCTCATCATACAACACCTTAACTCTGGTAATAATAGCCAACTCCCCATTTGGTATGAACATATTTTGGTTCACTTGGATTTGCCTCAATTTTCTCACGTAGGCGGCGAACATGTACATCCACCGTACGCACATCTCCCGGATATTCATATCCCCATACGAGGTTTAAAAGATTCTCCCTGCTGTATACCTTATTGGGATTTGTTACTAACAGTTCTAACAAGTCAAATTCCTTTGCTGTAACATTGACTTCTTTTCCCAAAATAAAAAGTCTTCTGCTCTCGCAGTCTAAACGTAAATCTCCACTTTCTACCATTTTAGAATTTTCTTCCTTCGGCTTTGTGTTCCCGGTTCTACGCATAATTGCTTTGATTCTAGCCTTTACCTCTAAGATGTTAAAGGGTTTGGTTATGTAATCATCAGCCCCATATTCAAGTCCGAGAATCTTATCCATATCGTCTCCTTTTGCCGTCAACATGACAATCGGCACATTGGAAAATTCCCGAATCTGCTGGCAGACTTCAAACCCGTCCATCTTAGGAAGCATGATATCTAAAAGAATCATATCATAGTCATTTGCTTTCGCCATTTCAAAAGCTTCCTCTCCATCGTATGCGCAGTCCACTTCCATTCCATCCTGCTCTAAACTGAAACGGATTCCTTTTACAATTAATTTTTCGTCATCTACAACAAGAACTTTCTTCGCCATCTTTACACCTCAGTTTACCGTAATACTATCCTTGATTTTATTATAAACCCCTTCTTTGATTCCACTGATATTCATCAGCTCCTCTGTGGTTTTAAATCCTCCATGTTCCTCTCTGTACGCAATCACTGCATCTGCCTTCGACTGTCCGATTCCCGGAAGCTGCATCAATTCCTCTGCACCTGCAGTATTGATGTTTACAAGTCCTTCTTCTTCGGCTTTGGCCTGACTCTTGGCTTTTTCCTCTGCAGTTAACACCCTTATCATCTGACCATCACTTAAAGTCTGTGCCTGATTCAACTCCTCTGCCGCCGCTTCTTCTGTAAGTCCGCCTGCTGCCTGTAGTGCATCACAAACCCGTTTATCTTCTTCTAATTCATAGACTCCCGGATTTTGCACCGCCCCACAGACATAGACAAAAATCATCCCGCCTTTTTGAGTATCTTCCTCTTTGGGCTCTGCCTCCTCTTGTGTGGTGTCCTCTTCCGATTTAAGATAAACCTCTTCTTCCTTTTTACATCCTGTAGCAAAAATCATCATGCCAAAAAAGAGTACAAAAAGAAAACCTCTTCTCCATTTTCTATTCATATCGGTTCCTGCCTTTCTAATGAACAAAAAGAATCCGATATGCCTGCTATTTTTTATTCTAACGAAATTTTAAATTGATTACAAGAGTATTTCCTTTTTTTTAAGATTATTTTGTAACAGTTCAGCAATAACCAATCTTCCTGTAATTGATATCAGTCAGCAACATCACATAATGAGTCCGGCAGTCCCATGCAGACTATGGCTAAACTGTTACATTATTTCCACTTGAATACCAGAATTCCTGCAATAGACAGTGCCATACCAATCACCTTTGACCATGCAAAAGGCTGCTTTTCTACTCCGAAAACTCCAAACAACTCAATAAGATATGCAACCAGAAGCTGGGATATGACAATCAACATAACAGCACGTGCCGGTCCAAGAGCCTCCATACTCTTAATTACCGTGATGGTAATAAAAGCTCCGATTGCCCCGCCTAAGAGCATGTATTTTGGTTCTACATTCTTCAGTTCCATAAAACTGCTACGGTCCGTAATCCCCCATGCAATCAGACAGACAAGCAAAGCGGTTAGCTGCACAAAAGCTCCTGAAACCCAGATACTTGTTTTTTCAGTTACTTCTGTATTAAAGACCCCCTGAATACTCATGAGTGCACCGGAGAGCAGGGCGATTAAAATTCCAATCATAGTTTCCTCCTAAAAAATTTGTTAGATTTAGTATGAGATAAGATTGGAGGTTTTATTCATTGTTTGAATCCGTTTCTGCTATGCTTTAGAACATCCAAGAACGAAGGGTCTGTGGTAAAATAATTTTCATATTCGACATGGTTTTCGTAAGAAGTCCGTCTAATGAAGACAGCGATACCAACTTTCTAGTCTTTCT
>JBJELL010000411.1:0-5260 GCA_051879115.1 Lachnospiraceae bacterium | reverse complement strand
ATAGAATTGAGATACCGGATACAAAGAGTGATGAATTTTCGGATTTTATGCACACTTCAATAAATTATAGTGAAATATATGATACCCCGGTAGAGTTAGGATATAAACCTATTGATATCAAAGAGAAAAAGAGACAGAAAAGAACTAAAATTCTGTTCTATCTTGTATTACTGCCGATACTATTTTTTGTGTGTCTGAAAGATTGGGACAAATATGGAGAATCAATGGTATTTTTGATACTATGTATCATAATCCGGCTGATATCCATTTTCATTTCTAAAAAAGACAGTAGAAAAGATGAGACGGAATTAGAAGAAGAGGAGTTATATGTTTACCGGACTCCGGCGAGAGAAAGAGGATTTTTGACAGGAATTATCATTCTTCTGTGGATTACTGCGATTTTAGGCTTTATCATTATTCCATGTGCTATGGGAGCATTAGAGACCGCCAGAGATACGGTTATCAAATTTGGAACAGGTTCTATCATCTGTTTGACCATCTATTCGATAGCCATGTGGGTGGCATTTCCGGGGATATGGACAGATGTCTATTTTAACAGAGAAAAAATTATTGTAAAAAAAGGATGGAAGAAAAAAACGATTCAGTGGCATGAATTAGGAGAAGCAAAGGTAAAAAAGCATGGAGTCATTATTTATGACCGCTATGGAAAAAAGATGTTTGCCTTTTTTACGAGCCACGATGGATATGGGGACTTCAAGCGGATATATGAAGAAAGACTTCCCCATCATACCGATAAGCCAATACCAAAGGAAGGGCATTAAAGTATCAATATAGGAAAGCGGGAAAAATTATGTTAAAAGTGTTAGAAATTGAGAATTTTTCAAAGACATATGACAGTGAGAAAAAAGCCGTAAATAATATTTCGTTGAGTGTAGAAGAAGGAGAGATATACGGATTTATTGGTCACAATGGAGCGGGAAAATCTACTACCATTAAATCTATTGTAGGAATCCTTCCGGTGCGGAAAGGAGATATCCGTATCATGGGACAGTCCGTAATTACGAATCGAAAAGAAAGTCAGAAGCTGATGGCGTATATTCCCGATAATCCCGATTTGTATGAATATATGACCGGAATCGGATATATTAATTTTATTGCAGATGTATTTGGCGTATCTTCAGAAGAACGGACAGAACGTGTGAAAAAATATGGTGATGCCTTTGAGATTACAGAACAGTTGGGAGATTTGATTTCTTCTTACTCCCATGGAATGAAACAGAAGGTAGCGTTAATCGGTGCACTGGTACATCAACCTAAATTACTGGTTTTAGATGAACCCTTTGTGGGTCTGGATCCAAAGGCATCCGCTGTTTTAAAACAGTGTATGCGGGATTTGTGTGAAGAAGGAAGTGCGATTTTCTTTTCTACGCATGTGTTAGAAGTGGCAGAGAAACTTTGTGACAAAATTGGAATGTTAGACCACGGAAATTTGGTAGTCAGCGGGAAAGTGGAAGAGTTGACAAGAGAGGAATCTTTAGAAGAAGTCTTTTTGCGGAATCTGGAGGATGCTCATGAGTAAATTGTGTTTGTTGCTTAGAATTCGGCTGGATGAATTGTTTGGAGTCAGTGTCACAAAATACGAAAAAAATCAGAAAAAGAAAATATCAAAGTACATACACGGTGTAACCATGCTCTTGCTGTTTGCGATAAGTGTGACCGTAGCATACGGTGTGGCTTTAAAATTAGCGAAAAACGGATTTGCGAATTTGTTGCCGGTAACTTCCTATACAGTGGGGAGCATTATCAGTCTGGTGGTAACCATTTTAAAAATAAATGAAATGCTTTCGGGAAATGAAGATGCAGAATTTTTGATGTCCATGCCTTTTTCTACAATTTCTCAGGTGGTAGTATTATTTCTAATATTATATTTGAAAAATACCTTTTATGCTATGATTGCAGTGGTGCCAATGGGGATTGTGTACGGAATGTACACATCTGTAAGCGGAAGTTTTTGGGCATTGTGGATTTTGGGGTTGTTGTTGACAAGTCTTCCGGCAAGCGGAATTGCGGCACTTATAGGAATGGTAATTGCTATTTTTTTATCGACATCTAAAAACAGCAATTTGATTCAATCTCTAATATCCATGGGAATATTCACCGGAATTACCATTTTAATTTTACATACCATAGCCAGAGTAGGAGACCTTTTGTTAAAAGAAACCAATCAAAATAACGAAGGTTTGTGTCAGAAAATTATAGCAGAAATAACAGGAAATTATAAATTGGCGGCGTTTTATCAGAATGGAATCGTAGAACAAAACGGGGCATGGGTATTTTTGTTTGTACTGATATCTGTAATCTGGTATTTGTTTTTCGTGTTCTTTTTGAGTATGAGCTATCAGGAATTAATTTTGGCATTGAAAAGTCCGGTAAATTATCAAACATATGAATTTAAAAAGCTGGAACAGCAGAATTTAAAAAAAGCTTTATATAAAAAAGAAGTAAAACAATGGCTCCATTCAAAATCATATATGGTGAAATCCATGACAGGAGTCATTCTGTCTCTTCTGCTTTCTGCATTTGTGCTGATAAAGGGAGTAAAACCACTTTGTTGGATGTTTGGCGTGATGGAGTATTTGCCTAAGATTATAATGTGTGTGCCGCTGGTGCTTTGTGTATTTGTGGGAATGAGCTGTACAAGCTATTGTTCCGTTTCCATGGAAGGGAAACGTCATTGGATTACTCAGACCATACCAATGGAAGAAAAGGTAACTTACAGTGGAAAAATATGGTTAAATCTGACTCTTACGGTTCCTATGGTGATTTTGAGTGCCTCAATGCTATCCATTGCTTTTTCAACGAAAGTATGGCAGACAATCTTGTTTTTTACAGTTCCTATTATTTATGCCATAGCCAGTGCATGGTGGGGACTTTGGATTGATAAAAAACATGCCAACTATTCCAACCAGTCGGAAAATCAGATTATGCATCAGGGTGTTTCTTTTTTATTGGGATATTTGCCGGAAATAATACTTCCGATTTTGGGAATTCTATGGATTTACATGAGATAAAAGTCATAGTATGATGGTGTATATAAAAAATAAACAAAAGAACAGGAGAAGCACAATGGGAAAAACATATTTAACAGACATCGAAAGAAACAACAAAATAGCAATGACAGCCCATGCGATAGAAAGTCTGGTAATGGTTATCTTTTGTATTTTACAGGCAACGAGCGGAATGCAGACAGGTTTCTATGTTTTGGGAATGGCAGTACTGGGATTAGCTCCCGTTGTGGCAGAGTACGTCTGCTGGAAAAAAGAAAAAGCATCGGCAGCAATCAAGCATTTAGTAGCAATCGGATTTGCGATATTTTATACAGTTGCTCTTTTTACAGCTCCTTGTAATATGGTCTATGCATTTGTAATACCAATGATTCTTGTGATTCCTATATATAATGATATTCGTTATGCCGTTATGATTAATACGGG
Source organism: Lachnospiraceae bacterium (assembly GCA_051879115.1). Lineage (GTDB taxonomy): Bacteria > Bacillota > Clostridia > Lachnospirales > Lachnospiraceae > Maccoyibacter. The sequence goes on along the minus strand of JBJELL010000411.1, from coordinate 1,808 downwards.
AACGGTACTAGAAAGCCTTATCATTGTAATATTAGGAGCAAAGACCGGGGAATTTGGTTATCTTGGAAGAGATGCGGGTATCATTCAAATTGTCATTATGATACTGGTTGCAATTTATTCCATTATGACAGCAAAGACTCTGAATGAAAACACGAAACAGAAGGTACACAATGTGGAATCGGCACAGATGAAAGCAGAAGCTGTACTTGAGAATATTTCAGAATTATCTGAGCGGATGAAAGAAGGAATCCAACAGATTTATGTCGATTTGGAAAAACTGAATAAGGCGTCGGATACGACAAAGGATGCAATGCAGGAGGTATCTGCGGGAGCCTTAGAGACAGCAGAAGCTGTACAGAATCAGTTGCTTCAGACAGAGGCAATTCAGAATAAGGTCGAGATGGTGGACAATGCGGCAAACCATATTACAGAAAATATGGAACAGACCATGACGGTATTAGAAAACGGAAAACAGGATATGAAGGTATTAGTAGAGCAGGTAGATATATCCGTAGAGAATGGTGCCGACGTAGCAGAAAAATTAAAAACCTTAGATACCTATATGGAAGAGATGAATTCCATTGTGGAGATTATCAGTGGAATTACATCCCAGACAAGCCTTCTTGCGCTAAATGCAAGCATTGAGGCAGCAAGAGCAGGAGAAGCAGGAAAGGGATTCGCAGTAGTAGCAATGGAGATTTCCGGTATGGCAACACAGACAAACGAAGCTACCGTACATATTACGGATCTGATTCAGAATGTGTCCTCTGCTATCAGTGAAGTGGTAGGAGTTATCTATCAAATGATAGAGGGTATCAATGAAGAAAAACAGGGAGCATCGGATGCGGCAGACAGTTTTGATGCGATTGAATCTAATACCCTTGATATCCGCGAAAATATGCAGAAGTTAGCAGATACCATAGATGAACTAAAGGATGCAAACCGTGTGATTGTAGATTCGATACAGACGATTTCTGCTATTTCTGAAGAGGTATCTGCCCATGCGAATATGACATTGGGAGCCGAGGAAGAAAATTCGGGTGTCTTAGATAAGATTGCAGAAAAAATGCAGGAATTAATATCCCATATACAGAAATCTTAAAATAAAATGTAGAAAGAAAAATATATCCTATGAAATACAAACATACGTTACATGCAAAATTCCATAGTCGTCCAAACCGTTTTGTTGCAAAAGTCTGGCTGGATGGGGAATTGGAGACCGTTCATGTGAAGAACACGGGACGCTGCAAAGAATTGCTGCTTCCCGGAGCGGATGTGATATTAGAAAAAGTGGATAAAGCGGAACGCAAGACAAAATACGATTTAATCAGCGTTTATAAAGAGGAGCTTGGCTGGGTAAATATTGACAGCCAGGCTCCAAATAAAGTAGTCCGTGAATGGTTAGAAAAGCAAGATTATACTTACATCAAACCCGAATATACCTATGGGAATTCTCGTGTTGACTTTTACATGGAAAAGGGAAAAGAGAAATATCTCATGGAAGTCAAAGGGTGTACCTTAGAGATAGACGGTGTCGGATATTTTCCGGATGCACCTACGCAAAGAGGAGTAAAACATTTAAAAGAATTGCAAAAAGCAGCAGGTGAGGGATATCATTGCATGGCAGCCTTCGTCATTCAGATGGAGGGAGTCAGCGAAGTCAGACCCAACACTGCCACCCATGAAGAATTTGCACAGGCGTTAGAAGAAGCAAAGAGAGCCGGGGTAGAAATTCTTGCATTAAAATGTAAAGTAAATGAAAGTGAACTGGAAATTAAGGAGGATTTTTGTGAATAAAAGAATCAAAT
>JBJELL010000410.1:0-5290 GCA_051879115.1 Lachnospiraceae bacterium | reverse complement strand
CAGAACAGAAATCATCTAAAGTCGGATATTCATCACGAAGTTTTAAATTTACAAAGCTAAGAAGCATCACAGGGTCTTTGGGTAAGGTATACATAAGAATTCTCCTTTTTATAAAATATTTTAATGTGTTTTTCGGTTAATATATTCTGTCTTATATTTTGAATAGATAATCTTCTGGCTTAAATACAGTCCATAATAGCCCGAAAGCATATAGCTGAGAGCCACTGACAGCAGATAAAACGGCATTCCCTCATAACCAAACAGCTCAAAACTAATCAGAAGAGAAGTAATTGGGCAGTTGGTAACTCCGCAGAAGACAGAGGTCATACCGACTGCGGCGCAAAGGGCAGGGGAGAGTCCGGTCAGACTGCCGAAAAAGGTTCCGAAGGTTGCACCGATAAAGAAAGAAGGAACAATCTCGCCACCTTTATATCCGGCACCAAGGGTGAGAGCAGTAAATATCATTTTCAGCAAAAATGCATAAGAGTTGATTTCTTCTCCTGCCATACAGCGTTCAATCATATCCATACCGGAACCGTTGTAATCCCGGTTGCCAACTAAAAGCGTCAATCCGATTACCAGTATACCGCCTACAAAAACCCGAAGATAGCGGTTTTTGAAAAATTTCTTATACAAGTGTTCCGACTGGTGCAGAATAATGCAAAAGAGAATACTGACCAGAGCACTTAAGACTGCTAATAGAGCCGTTAAAACTGCATTTTTCAAAGAAAAATCAGGAAGATTTACCAATAAAAAAGAATCTCCTACAATTCCAAAATAAGAAGCTACTGACTTTGCCACTAATGCGGAGATAACACAGGGCACCAGTGCAGAGTAATGCATAATGCCAACGCTTACAACCTCGATAGAAAAAATAGCTGCCGCCATCGGTGTACCAAAAAGAGCGGTAAAGGCAGCCGACATACCGCACATAATCATAATATGTTTATCTTTTTCATTAAAATGAAATAATTTTCCTAAAGAACCGCCGATACTTCCTCCTATTTGGAGTGCGGCACCCTCACGTCCGGCAGAACCTCCAAACAGATGGGTAATTAAAGTAGACAGAAAAATCAGCGGAGCCATTCGAAGAGGAATTTCTTCATTGGAATGAATCGCAGATAGAACCAGATTGGTTCCCGTGTCATTCTCATCTCTTAAAAGTTGGTACAGACCAACAATCAGAAGTCCTCCAAGGGGAATCAGATAGAGAAGCCATGGAATCTCTTTGCGCATGTCCGTTACGATTCCGATACAATGATAAAAAGCAGAACCGATGGTTCCGATAATCAGTCCCGATAAAATAGAAAAGACAATCCATTTTACGGAGGCAGCAAAACGCTGCGAATTGTGATGTATTTTGTGTTTTAATCTTTTGTTCATAACTAATCAACCTCGTATAAATTTTACCATTTTAGGCAAAATAAAACAAGAGAGGGAGGAAATTGGAAAAAACTGTGAAAAATGCCTAAAAAATCCTGGTAAAATATATCTGTTTTGGCAAAATCACAAAAAACATATTGCATTATACAAAAAAAGGATATATACTGTATCTATCACATGAAAACGTTACCGAAAATGTTTTCGGTAACGTTTCAAGGGTCATTGAATACACGAATAGGAGGTTACAAAATGAAAAGAAAAGTTTTGTCATTAATGTTAGTACTTTCCATGACAGCGGCAGTATTCGCTGGATGTGGAAAGTCCGATGACACAGCAAAAAAGGATGACGGGAAAGGTTCTGTATACTATCTGAACTTCAAACCGGAAGTAGATGATCAGTGGCAGGAGATCGCAAAAGCCTACACTGAAAAGACCGGAGTGGAGGTAAAGGTCGTAACAGCAGCAAGTGGACAGTACGAGACGACATTGAAATCTGAAATTTCAGGAAGCAATGCACCAACCCTCTTCCATATTAATGGGCCTGTAGGATACAAGAAATGGAAAGATTATTGCATGGACCTCACTGATACGGATATTTATGAAAATCTGACAGATAAGTCTTTGGCAATTACAGGTGAGGATGACGGTGTATATGGTATTCCTTTTGCAGTAGAGGCATATGGTATTATTTATAACAACGCTATCATGGAAAAATATTTCGCAATGGACGGAGCAGTTGTTACAAGTGTGGATGAAATCAACAGCTATGATAAGTTAGCAGAAGTAGTAGAAGATATGACTGCAAAGAAAGATGATTTGGGAATCGACGGAGTATTTGCTTCTACATCTTTAAAACCGGGTGAGGACTGGAGATGGCAGACACACCTTGCAAACCTTCCTGTATATTATGAGTATCAGGACGAGGGCGTAAACGATAAGGATGAAATTGAATTCAAGTATTCAAAGAATTACAAGAAGGTATTTGACTTATATCTTGACAACTCCGTATCTGAAAAAGGTCTCTTAGGTTCTGTAGATGTTGCAACTTCCATGGCAGAATTTGCGTTAGGACAGTGTGCAATGGTTCAGAATGGTAACTGGGCATGGAGCCAGATATCAGAGGTAGATGGAAATGTTGTAAAATCAGAAGATATTAAGTTTATGCCAATCTACTTTGGTGTAGATGATGAAAATGAAGGAATCTGCATCGGTACAGAGAACTTCTGGTGCATTAATAGCCAGGCATCTGAAGCTGATGTTCAGGCAACAAAAGATTTCTTGACTTGGTTGACCACAGATGACGAAGGAAAAGCGTATATGTACAAATCTGCGGATGAAGGCGGACTTGGAAATGCAGCACCATTTAAGACATTTAGCGAAGATGAGAGATCCTCTGACCCGTTAGCAGTTGAAATGTACAACTGGATGGCAAAAGAAAACAGTGTACCTTGGATCTTCACAACTTTCCCAAGTCAGACATTCAAAGATGACTTTGGTGCAGCTTTATTGGAATATGCAAACGGCAACATGGAATGGGCTGATGTAGAAAAACAGGTAGTAGATGAATGGGCATCTGAAAAAGGAGCACAGTAATCTGTTACAGGAATGAATTTTCTTGCTCCGTGGCATTGGCTGCGGAGCAATTTTAAAAAGGAGTATTATTATGCAAAAGACGTTAAAAAGATATTTTCCAATATTTGTAGTCCCAACTTTAATCGCTTTTGCTTTTGCATTTATCATCCCTTTTATACAGGGAGTGTATCTTTCCTTCTGTAAATTTACCACAGTAGGCAATGCAGAATGGATTGGATGGGATAACTATAAGGCAGCATTAACCTCGCAGAATGATTTTGTTTATTCTTTTGGAATAACGGTAGCATTTACACTGATTTCCATTGTTACAATCAATGTATTTGCATTTTGTATCGCATTACTATTAACCAGAAAATTAAAGGGTACTAACTTTTTCCGTACGGTATTTTTCTTACCGAACTTAATTGGTGGTATTGTTCTTGGATATACATGGCAGCAGATGATTAATGCCGTTTTGTACAAATATGGTACAACGATTGTGTCGGAATTCAAGTATGGATTCATCGGCTTGATTATCTTAATGAACTGGCAGATGATAGGTTACATGATGATTATTTATATTGCCGGTTTACAAAACATACCGACTGAATTGATTGAGGCAGCAGAGATTGACGGGGCAACCAGCATGCAGACTTTGTTCAAAGTCAAGATTCCGATGGTAATGCCATCCATTACAATTTGTATGTTTCTGACCTTGTCTAACAGCTTCAAGCTCTTTGACCAGAATCTGTCATTGACGGCAGGAGCACCGATGCACAAGACGGAGATGATGGCATTGAATATTTACCAGACTTTCTATGGAAAAGTTGGTCAGGAAGGTGTTGGTCAGGCGAAGGCAGTTATCTTTTTCCTGATTGTAGCAGGTATTTCAGTTATTCAGTTGTTAGCAACCAGAAGTAAGGAGGTGGAACAGTAATGGTAAAGAAGAAGACGAATATTTTCGTATATATTATATTGTGTGTATTGACGGTAGTGGTACTGTTTCCACTGTATTTCATTGTGATGAACTCCTTCAAAGGTAAGTTCTATATCAGTAAGTTCCCGTTTGAACTGCCAAAAGGAGAACTTTTTGCAGGATTGACGAACTATATCAATGGTCTTGAGAAAACCGGATTAATAGAGGCGGCAGGATGGTCTTTCTTTATTACGATAGTTTCCGTAGCGTTGATTATATTGTTTACTTCTATGACGGCTTACTATGTAACCAGAGTAAAAGGTAAGACTACATCCGTGATTTATTACCTTTTTGTATTCTCCATGGTAGTACCTTTCCAGATGGTTATGTTTACAATGGTCAACTTAGCAGATAAATTTAACTTGAGAAATCCGATAGGAATGTGTATTCTATACTTAGGCTTTGGTGCCGGATTATCGGTATTCATGTTTTCCGGTTTTGTAAAAAGCATTCCCCTTGAGATTGAGGAGGCAGCCATGATTGACGGATGCAATCCGCTTCAGACCTATTTCAGGGTGGTATTTCCAATCTTAAAGCCGACGGCAATTACCGTTGCCATTTTAAATGTAATGTGGATTTGGAATGACTTTTTACTTCCGTATCTGGTGATTGGAATCAGTACCAGATATAAGACCATACCGGTAGTAATTCAGATGTTAGTTGGAACGAATGGAAATAAAGACTTAGGAGCTTTGATGGCGATGCTGGTATTGTCTATTGTTCCAATTGTTATTTTCTATATGGCATGTCAGAAATACATTATTGAGGGTGTTGTAGCTGGTGCCGTAAAAGGCTAATGAGAGATGGTGGAAGAATGACCATAAAGGACATTGCAAGAGAATCGGGCTATTCTGTGAGTACGGTCTCAAGGGTATTGAATAACCGCAGAGATGTCAGCCCGGAAGCAAAAAAAAGAATCAGTGAGATTGTAGCAGCATATAACTTTGTACCGAATAACAATGCAAAACAGTTAAAGCAGAGCATGAGTAAAAATATCGCAGTATTGGTAAAAGGAACGTCAAATATGCTCTTTGCCAATATTGTAGAAGAAGTGCAAAAGATGCTAGAACAGACAAAGTACTCTGCCGAGATCTGCTACATAGATGAAGACAAAGACGAGGTAGAGCAGGCGTTGATTCTGTGTAGGGAACGAAAACCTATGGGAATCCTCTTTTTAGGGGGGAATCCCTCTAGTTTTGAAGCAAAGTTTGGAAAGATTGAAGTGCCGGGCGTCCTTGTAACCAATCAGGGAAACCGGCTGGCATTTGACAATCTTTCTAGTGTTGCGGTAGATGATGTGGCAGGGGCAAAGTGTGCAGTAGACTATCTTTTTGAAAAGGGACATGAGAAAATCGGAGT
>JBJELL010000409.1:0-5299 GCA_051879115.1 Lachnospiraceae bacterium | reverse complement strand
CTGCTGTCTTAATCTTCTCAAAATCACTTTCCTCTGTATCTAAGAAGAATGAAAACTGTAAATCAAACTTCTCATCTTCTATATCCTGTGAGGAAGGTCTGTATACAATAATATTTCCAAAATCTTCCACTGCCTTGAATACTAAGAACGCACGTGCTGCCTTTAAAAGACATTCCTTTTGGATAGTTACTGTTACGGCATATACTTTGTGTCCTGCATCCTGTGCAGCTTTAATATCATCTTTTTCTTTGTTATTTAAATCAAAATCTAGATAGCTTTTAGCTTCCGGCTCTTCTTTTGCTTCTGCTGTCGGCTGTGCTTCCTCTGTCTCTGCCGCATCGGTTGCACCCTCTGCTGTTCCTGCCTCAAGTATGGAATTCAGTTCATTAATAATCGCTTCATTATCGTTGGTTCCTTCATCAGAAGTAGCCTTGATATTTTCCAAATACTCACTGATAGCATCCAAGCAGTCGAACATGACATCTATCAATTCACTGGTTACCTTCATATGGTCACTGCGGACTTCCTGAAAAAGGTTCTCCATATCATGTGTCAAATGCTGCATACGTTTAAAGCCCATCGTTCCTGCCATTCCCTTTAAAGAATGAGCGGCTCTGAACAATTCATTGATTGTATCTTTGTTCTCAGGCTCTTTTTCCAGTGTCATAATACAATCTGTCAGATTCTGCAGATGTTCACTGGTTTCATCAATAAAAATTTCAAGGTATTGGCTTACATCCATATTACTTTACCCCCACATTCTTAATTATCGTTTGTGCAACTTCAGTCAATGGAACTATTTCATCTGCTGCGTTAGCTGCAACGACTGATTTCGGCATCCCATATACTACGCAGGTCTCTTCATTCTGTACAATCGTATGTACCGGCTTACGCCTTTTTAATTCCAGAATTCCCTGTGTACCGTCTGCTCCCATTCCGGTCAGAACCACACATACAATCTCATCATAACCACAGTCTGTAAGTGATTGGTAGGTCAGATTCGCACATGGTTTCAGTCCCCCTATTGGCGGTTCGTCACTCAACGTGATTCTGTGTCCTCCGCCCGGTGTCCTTTTTACCAGCATATGGGCTCCTCCCGGTGCAATATAGACAGTTCCCTTCCTTAAGGTATCACCGTCCTCTGCTTCTTTTACACTTACTTTGCTGATTTCATTAAGCCTGTCCGCCATCGTTTTGGTAAATCCCGCCGGCATATGCTGTACTAAAACCACTGGTGCATTCATGTCTTCCGGTAAAAATGGTATGACACTCTGCAATGCCTTCGGTCCTCCCGTGGAACAGGCAAGTGCTACAAGTTTGTTTCCTGTCATTTTCTTACCTGCTATACTATGAGAAATATTTTCTGCTGCCACAGGAGTTCTCCCTGTTGAAAGTCTCATGTGATTTTGTTTAGAATCAAGTACCGCTTTTAAAACTCCTAAGAGTTCTTCTTTGAAACTCTGTCCCTTTGCTTCAATGATATTCATTGGTTTTGGAACAAAATCCACAGCACCTCTTTCCATCGCCAGAATCGTGGTCTTAGCATCCTTCGTCGTCAGCGTACTTACCATGATGACAGTCGCTTTGATTTTTTCTTCCTGTAGTTTTTCAAGCAGTTCCAGACCATCCATCTTGGGCATATTGACATCTAAAATTACTGCATCATAGCTGGTAGTTTTTAATTTTTCATATGCTTCCAGACCATCTCTGCAGACATCCTGTGCCTGAAATAGTTCGTCTGAATTGATTATATCACATATAACCCTTCTCATAAGTGCAGAGTCATCTACAACCAAAATATTTCTCATAAAATCACCTATTTTCATTTTTGCGCCTACGGCGTTCCTCTTCAAAGATATATCGGATAATATCTTCTCTTACTTTGTTGTTCTTCATTATGAACTCAACCCTGGTCTCATACCGCGGTTCCGGGGCGTCTAATTTATTCCATGAAATTACTCTGCCCTTAACCCAATATTCTTTGTCCATGTCCGCTGTAATGAAACACAACTCCATTAATATAAATTTATCTTTTTCAAATTTTTCTTCTGAGACGAATCTTGCCCCGCCTCCGCTGATATCTAAAATCGTTGCCTTTTTCTCTTTTTCCTCCGGCTGGCTCTCCTGTATCATTTCTAAAATTTCATCTGCGTCATCAATTTGGGAAAGCTCATCTTCTATCCGGTAATATCTCATATCCATTATACAGGGAAAACGATAGTACTCTCTTCTTTGGAACTTACTGAGCGGAGTCTTAAATTCAATCTTTAACATATATATATTATTAGACTTGAAGCGCTCTTTTACCTGACCGATTCCCCGATAAAGATTTGTCTCTCCATAGAATACGAATTCAAACCGTATTCCCAGATGTAAAAGAACATATTTTCCTTCCTCTAACGGCATCGTGATATCTATCTCATCATTGTCGTAAACTTCCTCTATCATGCTTTTATAGATATGCGCTTCTCTGCCCGTTTTGCTCTGCTGTTCAATCTGCTGTACCGGTCTGATTTCTACCTTATCACCGGGACGCAAAATCTTTGAAACCATCTTTTCACCTCGATTATTTGTTCTTATTCAAAATATTTGAAAAAAGCTGTGAGAACCCCCGCTTCATAACAAACAGGTTCTGTTCATCATTTACAAGGTTTCTTGCTAATACTTCAAACGCTTTTGAAGAATTGGCTTCCGGTGTCATCAAAGATACCGTCTTTTGCTGACGTACTGCTTTTTCAATGTTGGTATCCTGCGGTATCATTCCAAAATAATTCAAAGTTCCATTTAAAAATTGTGACACAACAGAATCAAGTTTGTCAAACACCATCTGTCCTTCCATAGAACTGTTGACTTTATTTGCCACTACATTAATCTTGATTTCATTTTTGATAAAGCCGGGATTTCGATATAATGCCTTTAATAAAGAATAGGAGTCTGTCAAAGAGCTCGGCTCCGGCGTTGTCACTAAAAGAACCTCCGGACTCGCAATCACAAACTCTAATACATTGTCCGCAACACCAGCTCCGGTATCCACAATAATAATATCGGCAAGCTCATCTAATTTAGAGAGACTGTGCACCAGATATGCAATCTGATCCTTTGTAAGATTATTCATAGTTACCACACCGGAACCACCGGAAATAAACCCAATCTCCATAGGTCCTTCCGTGATAATTTCTTTAATATCTTTTCCCTGATATATCAAATCGCTTAAATTATATTTCGGAATAGCGCCAAACATAACCTCTACATTTGCCAGTCCTAAATCCGCATCAAAAATTATAACTTTTTTGCCCAGTTTCCGTAATTGAATCGCCAGATTTACAGCTATACTGGATTTGCCGACTCCGCCTTTACCGCTGGTAATCGTAACGACCCGGGCTTTGGACACATTCACTTGATTCTGTAATTTAATTACATTTCTGATTCCTTCTGCCTGATCCATGCGTTACTTTCCTCCTAATAGATTTTTTACGATTTTTTGCGTATCGAAAATCTCAATATCATCCGGTACATTCTGACCATTTGTAATATAGGATAACTCCGCATTAGAATACAACTTGATATTTAACAGATTTCCATAAGTGGATGTCTCGTCCAATTTCGTAAATATAATTTTGTAGTCTGCAATTTCTTTATAAATATCTATAATCTCCAATAAATCTTTGTACTTTGTAGTAGCACTGATTACCAAGTATACCGACTTATCGTATTTCTCATCCACACTGTCAATCAGCTTCTTGATATCCTCCCTCTGTGCCTCGCTTTTATGAGAAAATCCTGCTGTATCCACCAGTATTAGGTCATAGTCTTCTACATTCTCAATCGCCTGATTCATTTCTTCTGCTGAATAGATAATGGTACATGGCTCATTCAAAATATTGGCATAAGTACGAAGCTGTTCCGTTGCTGCAATCCGATAAGTATCTGCTGTTAAAAATGCCACCTTTTTCCCTTGCTCTAACTTATATTTTGACGCAATCTTAGCGATGGTGGTAGTCTTACCCACTCCTGTTGGTCCGATGATAAATACCACCTTCGGTTTTGGTCCACTTAAATCAATCGGCTTAGGCTGTCCGAACTTTAAAATCAGTTTCTGATAAACATTGGACAAAATATAATCCACACTGTTTCCCGCCTTCATGATATTCTCTAGTTCATCTAATATCTGATTTGCATATTTTTCACTTACATCATTATTCAAAAGAGTTTTATAAAGCATCTTTACAAAATGAAAATTCTCTGCTCCTCCGGTCTTTGGAGGCTCTGCTTTTTCTTCATCGCGTTCCTCTTCTGAGAAGCGGTTCTGAATCATATTTTGTAAATTGTCAAGACGTTCCTCTATTCCATTTGTCTCCTGTCTGGATTCTTTTAACACATGTTCAAACATATCCATCTTGGAAGAAACCTCCGGTTCTTCTTTTTTTGTCAACGATGGCACCTTTATCGGCTCATCTGCTGCAAGGTTAATCTGTTCATGCATTTTTAATGGTGAATGAAAAGCACTTGCGGGCATTGCCTGCTCTGCCTCTTCCTTTGCCGCAGTAACCTCATAGGTTACCTTTTTGAATACACTGAACATTCCCTTGGGTTTGATGGTACGCACGTTCATAATTACAACGTCTTCTCCCATCTCATTTTTTGCTTTCTGAATTGCTTCTTCTTCTGTCTTTCCCTGAAATTTGTTAATTGTCATTAGTCTGTCACCATCCCCACTGATTGTAGCTCAACATTTGAGTCTACTTCATTATACGAAATTACGATTAAATCTTTAAAATATTCTTCTGTCAGTTTCTTAAAATACATTCTCACAATCGGAGAAGTAATAATAATCGGGCTCTTTCCCATATTTTCGAGTTTTGCAATTTCGGTCTCCACCGAATCCATAATGACCTTTGTCTTCTCCGGGTCTAAAGTCAGATATGCACCCTGCTCGGTCTGCTTTACGGAGGACATAATCTCCTGCTCCACTTTCGGGTCTAAGGTTACCACACTTGTTACTTCGTTTGCCGGGAAGTACTTGTTTGAAATGGCCCTCTTTAAACTCTGCCGCACATATTCTGTCAAAACATCTGTATCTCTTGTTGTGGATGCATGGTCCGCAAGTGTCTCAAAAATAGATAACAGATCCCGGATTGAAATTCCTTCGCTTAAAAGATTCTGCAATACCTTTTGAATCTCTCCAAGCCCTAACAGCTTCGGTGTTAATTCCTCCACCAATGCCGGGTTGCTCTCCTTGATATTGTTGATTAGATTCTGTACATCCTGTCTGGTCAAAAGCTCTGCTATGTGATTCCTG
>JBJELL010000408.1:0-5317 GCA_051879115.1 Lachnospiraceae bacterium | reverse complement strand
AATGCTTCTCTTTTGACCGGACTCTAAGGCAGATTTTAACTGTTTCATAAGAACCTTTTCATCTGCTGTCTTTTCCAATTCAAAGTCATATACCTGTTTTGGATCAAAGGTTACCTTTTCCTTCGGTCCTGCAAACGGATTGTTAAGGATTCTAGATAAGTCTACTTTCTGCTGTCTCTCGTCTAAGTTCTCACGTACCTTTAACAAATCGGAACGTCCAACTAATTCGTCAATGGTACGTACACCGAGTTTTGCCATGTATTCACGGAGTTCTTCTGCCACAAAGCGCATGAAATTGATAACGTATTCCGGTTTTCCTTTGAAACGTTTGCGAAGCTCCGGATTCTGGGTTGCAATTCCCACCGGACAGGTGTCTAAGTTGCAGACACGCATCATGACACAGCCCATCGTTACAAGGGGTGCGGTGGCAAATCCGAATTCCTCTGCTCCTAAGAGTGCGGCGATTGCTACATCTCTTCCTGTCATTAATTTTCCGTCGGTCTCAATGCGTACTTTATTACGAAGTCCATTCATAATCAAAGTCTGGTGTGTCTCTGCAAGACCAAGCTCCCACGGAAGTCCTGCGTTGTGGATAGAACTGCTTGGTGCAGCACCTGTTCCACCATCATAACCGGAGATTAAGATGACCTGTGCTCCGGCTTTTGCAACACCGGCTGCAACGGTTCCGACTCCTGCTTCTGATACGAGTTTTACAGAAATTCTTGCATCTGTATTGGCATTTTTCAAATCGAAGATTAACTGCTCTAAATCCTCAATGGAATAGATGTCGTGATGCGGTGGCGGAGAAATTAAGCTTACACCCGGTGTGGAGTGTCTGGTCTTTGCAATCCAAGGATATACCTTTCCCGCCGGTAAGTGACCTCCTTCTCCCGGTTTTGCGCCCTGTGCCATCTTAATCTGAATCTCTTTGGCACTGACTAAGTAACGGCTGGTAACACCGAAACGTCCTGATGCAACCTGTTTAATGGCAGAACATTTATTAAGTCCGTCTTTTCCAACGGTTAATCGCTCTAAGCTCTCTCCACCTTCACCGGAGTTAGACTTTCCATGCAGTGTGTTCATTGCAATGGCAAGGGTCTCATGTGCCTCCTGGGAAATGGAACCGTAGGACATGGCGCCTGTCTTAAATCTGGTCACGATGGAATCTACACTCTCTACTTCCTCAATCGGAATTCCCTTCTTCGGATAGTTGAAGTCCATCAGTCCTCGGATATTAAGTGCTCTCTTCTCTCCATCCAGCAGAGATGTATACTGTTTAAAGAGCTTATAATCTCCACGTCTTGTCGCCTCCTGTAACAGATGGATGGTCTGCGGATTGTAGAGATGTTCCTCTGCTCCGCTTCTCATCTTATGGCGTCCCTTGGAATCTAAGGTCAGATCCGTCTCTAATCCTAACGGGTCATAGGCCTCGGAATGCAGGGTGTCTACGGATTTTGCAATATCGTCTAAATCAATACCGCCGATACGGCTGACCGTATTGGTAAAGTATTTGTCAATGACTTCTGAATCAATACCGATTGCCTCAAAAATCTTAGAACCCTGATAGGACTGGATTGTGGATATTCCCATTTTGGATGCAATCTTAACAATTCCATGAATAACTGCATTGTTATAATCATCGATTGCCGCATAGTAATCTTTATCGAGCATATGCTCATCGATTAAGTTCTTAATCGTATCCTGTACCAAGTACGGGTTGATTGCACAAGCACCATAGCCTAAGAGGGTTGCAAAATGATGTACCTCTCTTGGTTCTGCGGACTCTAAGATAACAGCAAGGCTGGTTCTTTTCTTTGTCTCAACTAAATGCTGGTTCAATGCTGCTACTGCAAGCAAGGATGGGATTGCCACATGGTTCTCATCCACACCGCGGTCAGACAAAATCAGGATATTCGCTCCATCTTTGTGGGCACGGTCTGCTTCTACGAATAAATGGTCAAGGGCTTTTTGCAAGCTCGTATTTTTATAATAGGTAATCGGCAGTGTCACTACCTTGAATCCTTCTTTTTTCATGGTACGAATCTTCATAAGGTCCGTATTGGTAAGAATCGGATTCTGAATCTTTAATACCTGACAGTTGATTGCCTTTTCCTCTAACAGGTTGCCGTCTTCACCGATATATACTGTGGTGGAAGTAACGACTTCCTCACGGATACAGTCGATTGGTGGATTGGTTACCTGTGCGAATAACTGTTTGAAGTAGTTGAATAACGGCTGATGGTCTTTGGACAACACCGGAATCGGAGAGTCAATTCCCATTGCTGCTATGGACTCTGCTCCATTTTTCGCCATCGGTAAAATGGTATCTCTTGTGGATTCATAAGTATATCCAAATGCCTTCTGCATACGTTTTAAATCGTCACCCTGATATGCGATGACTCTCTCATTTGGAATTTTCAAATCCTTTAACTGTACCAGATTGCGGTCTAACCATTCGCCGTAAGGCTGTTTGTCTGCGTAACTGTCTTTTAACTCCTCATCATCGATGACCTCTCCTTTGATGGTATCTACCAAAAGCATTTTACCGGGACGAAGTCTCTCTTTTACCTTGATGCGCTCCAGCGGAATCTCAAGAACTCCTACCTCGGAAGAAAGGATTAAATAATCATCCGTTGTGATGTAATATCTGGAAGGACGAAGTCCGTTACGGTCTAAGACAGCTCCCATGATATCTCCATCGGAGAAAAGGATGGACGCCGGTCCGTCCCAAGGTTCCATCATCGTTGCGTAATACTGATAAAAATCTTTTTTCTTCTGGCTCATGATGCTGTTGTTCGCCCAAGGCTCCGGAATCGTAATCATGACTGCTAACGGTAAGTCCATACCACTCATTACTAAAAATTCCAGTGTGTTATCTAACATGGCAGAGTCGGAACCTGCCGTATTGACTACCGGAAGTACCTTTTGTAATTCCCCTGCAAGATGCTCGGATTCCATGGTCTCCTCACGGGCTAACATCTTATCTGCATTACCGCGGATGGTATTAATCTCACCGTTATGTACGATAAAGCGGTTCGGATGTGCTCTTTCCCAACTTGGATTCGTGTTGGTGGAGAAACGGGAGTGTACCGTTGCAATGGCTGACTCGTAATCCTTATCCTGCAAATCTTTAAAGAACAAACGTAGCTGCTCTACTAAGAACATTCCCTTATATACAATGGTTCTGCTTGAAAGTGACACAACATAGGTATTATCATTACTCTGCTCAAATACTCTTCTTGCCACATAGAGTTTTCTGTCAAAATCCAATCCCTTTGGACAGTCTGCAGGACGTTTTACAAATCCCTGCATGATGTATGGCATACAGTCGATGGCTTTTTGACCAAGTGTTGTCGGGTCTGTCGGAACCTCTCTCCAGCCTAAGAATTCCAGTCCCTCTTTTTCTACGATGACCTCGAACATCTTCTTTGCCTGATTTCGTTTTAATTCCTCCTGCGGGAAGAAAAACATTCCAATTCCGTAATCTCTTTCTTCTCCTAACTCAATTCCCAACGGCTCGCATGCCTTTTTGAAAAATTTATGTGAAATCTGAAGTAGGATACCAACACCGTCACCGGTCTTACCTTCGGCATCTTTTCCGGCTCTATGTTTTAAGTTCTCTACAATCTTCAGTGCATTTTCCACTGTCTCATGAGTCTTGATACCTTTGATATTTACCACAGAACCGATTCCGCAGTTATCATGCTCAAATCTCGGATCATACAGACCTTTTGCTACAGCGTTGCTTTCGTTTACCTGTGTTTTCATACGTCATCCTTTCTGCGTCTGCTCTTTTTGTACGCTTTGTTTTCTTGCTTATTAGCATACACCTATTTTTTTCTCATGTAAATAGGTTTTTTGCTTTGTATTGTCTGATAATATTTCTATTTATAGTTATGTAAATTTATTTTCTGATAATTATAGTAATTTATTTCTAAAAAAAGAGCCTTTTAGAAACAATTTTAAGGGTTTTTCCAAAAAACTTTTTTCTAAAATGCTCTGATTTCTGCTGTGTTTTATTGAATTGTGTCTAAATTGTATCTCCTATTTTTCCTTAGAATGTATCATTTTTCCAAAGAAAATAACAAAAAATCCTGCGAATATAAGTGCCAGCCCTATGGTCTCACATATCTGTACATTGGTGTTTGTACCCATCCAGTCAAGCCATTTTGTCTCGGTACGGATGACGGAAATCGTATTCGCTGCCATATGTGCTAAAATTGCCCCATACAGGTGCTTTGTCCGTTCCGCACAGAGTGCCATGAAGATTCCAAGCAGTCCGGCATAGACAAACTGTACGAGATTCATATGCATCGCTCCAAAGATAACCGCCGAAATCAAAACCGATGAGGGTACACCAAGCCATTCCCTGAGTCTTCCATAGACCAGTCCCCGGAATACATACTCTTCCAAAATCGGAACCAGAATACAGGGTCCTAATATCTCAAAGAGAAGTTCCCCTGCAAAAAAGGCTTCTGAGACCTTTCCATAATTCGTTGAATGTCCCATGAGGGGTGTCCAGGCAATGATATTATTCAGAACAACTGCCGCCGAAGCTCCCATA
Source organism: Lachnospiraceae bacterium (assembly GCA_051879115.1). Taxonomy (GTDB): domain Bacteria; phylum Bacillota; class Clostridia; order Lachnospirales; family Lachnospiraceae; genus Maccoyibacter. The sequence goes on along the minus strand of JBJELL010000408.1, from coordinate 753 downwards.
ATGATAATTCCAATTAACACGGGAATCTCTGCCTTCATATCCTGAAATATCTCCGCTGCCCCTATCTCAGTCTCTCCTCGCCTCCTCTTATCCTGACGATAAATCCCATAGATAAACGGAAAGGTTATCAGGGTTGTCAACACCTTGATAAAACCGTAACTCTCTGCCGAATAAGGTACAAACAATGTGACAATAAATGCTGCTGCATTTGTAATTACATAATAAATTCCAATCGGATAGACAATCTCCCATGCCCTATATAACTTGATATCGTTCAATACTTCTCACCACTTCCTCTAAATCCTTGCAGATACAATAAGCCCCAGCACGCTCTAACTCTTCTACTCTGCCAAAGCCATAGCTGACTCCGATGCAATCCATGCCGATATCTTTTGCCCCTTCTACATCATAAATCGTATCTCCTATCAAAATACATTCCTTCGGATTTTGGATGTCCATACGACGCAGAACTTCTTCTAACACTTCTTTTTTACTACTGATTCTGCTATCTAAAGTCGCTCCTACAACCTCCGTAAAATATGATAAAATACCATGATGTTCTAAAATAATTCTACAGGCATCTTCCGGTTTTGAAGAAGCTAACACCAGAGCATACCCTCTGTCCTGTAAACTGGCAAGAGCTTCTTTGACTCCCGGATAGAGTTCATTTTCAAAGACTCCAATCTTATTAAATCGCTCTCTGTATTTTTTTACTAAAAATGCAATGGTTTCATCATCAAATCCGTATCTTTT
>JBJELL010000407.1:0-5320 GCA_051879115.1 Lachnospiraceae bacterium | reverse complement strand
GTCTCTAAAATATTGTCAATCTTATATATTTTACATAGTACTAGAAGTGTATCCGCATCCGGCTGTGTCTGGCCGCTTTCCCATCCGTAAATAGTCTTAGATGCAAAAGGAAGATGATTTTCTTCTAATTTCAAAACAACATCTTCAACAGAATAGTGGTTGAGCTTTCTATAATCTTTCAAAACCTTGGCAATATTTGGGTTTTTCATGTCTTTTCACCTCTTAGATATCATATATTACCCCTTATTTTGCGTCAATAAAGTCTAAGAAATTCTCTAAAATCAAGGAAATATTAAGTTGATATTCTCTTATAAAAAGAATATAATAAATCTACGTAGGATTCTCTGAATCAGAGAAATTTGGAGGAAAAATATGAGAAACCAGGCGACGCTATGGATTGCAGAATATATCAATAAAAATTCCATATCTACTGACTCTATCAGTAAAATCTTGTCTATTCCAAAGGAAAAACTTATTCCCGGAACAAGAGAAAAATTAGATGCCGATGAATTTTTAAGAATTTGTTCCTACCTTCAGATTGATCCTAAATTCATACTATCAGAACAGGGTGAAAAATGATTACATATATATGCCGTAATAAAAATGAAAAAACAGGAGAAGAGCTACCCTGTACAAATACCGTATGCCAGACTAGTACCTGTCCTTCCTGCGGTGGGAGAACAGAGGTATTGTCTGAGATTTTCTGGTGCAGTCATTGTGGAGTGCCTACCTATGATAAGGAATGTCCCGTCTGTGGACAGGAAGGAAAAAAACTTGCCACGGATTTGCGTCCGGTCTTTCCGGAGGAACGGCTTTTATTAGAGATTATTCTTAAAAAGCCGTTTTGTTTTTTAGAAAAAGCCGTATGGAATGGGACAGGTAACCGGTATTACGTGGATGGAAAAAGGATTCCTTTTTCTGTAAAAGACTTAAAGACACTGGATATAGAAAGGATTCAGTCGGATTACAGAAAATATCAGAAAGAAAATACCGGAAAATACTTCGATGTCCAGATGGAAAAATTCAAAGCAGCAAACAAAAAACGCTATGAGCAAATCGTGGAGGAAGCAAATGAGTATATCCGAAAATCGGCAGAAGGATATGGAATTATGGATATGTTTGTATCCTTTAGCGGAGGAAAAGATTCTACCGTGGTATCGGATTTGGTTATGCGGGCATTGGGAAACCCGAAGATTCTTCATATTTTTGGAGATACTACATTGGAATTCCCATTTACTTATCAATATGTAGAAAGGTTTAAAGAAGAACACAGGTTAACCCCTGTAATAACAGCACGTAATAAAGAAAAAGATTTTGAAGAATTATGCCGGATGATAGGGCCGCCAAGTCGTGTCATGAGATGGTGCTGTACGGTATTTAAGACCGGAAGTATTCAAAAGACCATAAGGTCTTTATTCCGTAGCAAAAAGCAGATTCTTACTTTTTATGGAATCCGGCGGAGTGAGTCGGTCAGCAGAAGCAAGTATGACAGAGATTCGGACAGTCCGAAAATTACAAAACAAAGAATTATATCTCCGATTATTGACTGGATGGATTTCGATATTTGGCTGTATCTGATTATGACTGGAATTGATTTCAATGAAGCATACCGTCTAGGTTATGCCAGGGTGGGATGCTGGTGCTGTCCGAATAACAGCGGATGGTCGGAGTTTTTATCAAAGGTTCATATGAAAGAACAGAGCGAACATTTTCGGAATATGCTGATTGACTTTGCAAAGCAGATTGGAAAAAAGGATGCAGAAATCTATGTGGATGAAGGATACTGGAAAGCAAGGCAGGGAGGAAACGGCGTAGAGTATGCCCAAAAATCCATTGTGTCAACAGAGCCCTGTGCAACACAGGAAGACACCTATTACTATGATTTGCAAAGAGAGATTGATACAGAATTATATGAATTGTTCCGTCCTTTCGGATATCTGAATTTTGAGTTGGGAAATGAGAGATTAGGAGAAGTCTATGTGTTGAATCAGAAGGGAGAGGTTCAGTTAAAGTTACAGGGCAGAATCGGAACAAAGAGATTAAAGGTTACGATTATCAATAAAAAGATTACAGAGGATAAAATCAGGTGCCAAATGACAAAGTATCAGATGTGTATGGGCTGTCTTGCCTGTGAAAGTGTGTGCAGACACAATGCCATATCCATCAAGGAACAGGAGGACGGCAGCATCCGTTATGAAATTCTGGACAAGCAGTGCATCCGCTGTGGAGAGTGTATTTCTCATTTTTCAGCGGGATGCTATATGCGAAAAGTTTTAACCATTAAGAGAAATTAACAGGTGGAATGACCATGACAAAGAAGAAGTATCGTTTTAAGGGACATGAAAGTTTTATATTGCGGGAAGGATGGATTAATAAAGGTCTTAGGGAAATCAGCCATGACCCATTCGTATTTTCTAAAAATTACGGAGCAGATGTATTAGGAGTGGGGCCGAATATGGCAAAATCCATCCGCTATTGGATGCGGTGTTCTAAGCTCAGTGAGGAAGGTGGAAAGAAAGGAGTAAACCTTACCGCCTTAGGAGAAAAGATTTTAGAAAAGGATGCCTATTTAGAAGATGTATTTTCCCTATGGCTTATTCACTGCAACATTGTAAAAAATACAGAGCAGGCAACCGCATGGAACCTCTTTTTCAATCAATACGATGAAGTGGAATTTACAAAAGAAGATATGGTAAAGGAGATGACCCGTTTAGCAGAAGGACTTCCGGGAATGGAGACATTTTCTAAAAAATCCTTAGAAAATGACTGTGAAGCCATTCTTCGTATGTATGTAAAAAGAGCAGACCGGGAGAGTGACCCGGAAGAAAAAAACGTCAGTCCCTTTGGAACTTTTGAGTTGTTAAAGCAGAATAAGAACGTCTACTGGAGGAATCAGCCGAATCTGAATGTCATTCCGGCAGAGGTTGTGGGATATCTGTTAACCGCCTGTGTGTCAAAAGAAAAAGCAGTGAGTATCGACGACCTTTTAAAAATGCCAAACTCACCGGGATGTGTATTAAATCTGAAAAGAACAGGATTGATAGAGAAGTTAGAGGAGTTAGAAGCGAAGGGATATATACAGATGAACCGGACAGCGGGACTCGATATGGTATATCTTCGGGAAAAAATTACAGGAGAGAAAATGGTTGATGATTATTTTGGATAAGCAGAACAAAGGGGATAAAAAGCTATGAAAAATATCATAAAAATAGATACGAGATTTCAAAAAGCTGTAAATCTGACGTTAGATCTTGGAGATATGTACCGGGTGAATCAGTATATTCCTACAAGGTCTTCTTTGGCTATCCTGAAAAAATATTTAGAAAATATAAAAAGTGCAAAGGGAGACCATGCAACGGTATTAATTGGTCCTTACGGTAAGGGAAAATCGCACCTGCTGTTAGTACTTCTGGCATTGCTTTGCAGTAAGGATACAAAAGAAACAGAAAATCTGCGTAACCGGATGATAGAATCCGATGATTCCATGAAAGAGGATTTGGATTTCATTGCAAAAAATAAAAAACCGTTTCTTCCGGTTATCCTCTCTTCCTTTCAAGGAGATTTGAACCAGTCCTTTATCTTTGCCTTACAGGAAGCCTTAAAACGGGAAGGAATTACCGATCTTGTACCGGAAAGCGAATATACAGAGGCGGTAAAGGTCCTGCATATCTGGAAAAATGAATATCCGAACACTTATAAGAGGTTCCTAGAGCAGCTAGAAGAGACTTCACCAGAAGATTTTATTGAAAAACTAAAACATCAGGAAGAAGAAGCCCTTCTTTATTTTAAGGAAATCTATCCGGTGTTGACATCGGGAAGTCAGTTCATGCCGATTTTTCAAAAGGAAGCATTAAGAGTCTATGAAGAAGTGAATCGTGCACTTTGTAAAAAATATAAATATTCGGGAATATATATAATTTTTGATGAATTCAGTAAATATATTGAGGGACATGAAAAAGAGAATTTTTCCAAGGATATGAAGATTTTGCAGGATATGTGTGAATTAGCAGACAGCAAGAAAGAGGAACAGCTCTATATCACCTTTGTCGCACATAAGAGTATTCATGAATATATCAAAGGAATTGAGCCGGAGGTAGTTCAGGCATTCCGCGGCGTAGAGGGAAGATTAAAGGAGATACAGTTTGTGGTCTCTTCCCAGAATAACTATGAATTAATTGAAAATGCATTGAAAAAAGAGGATGGATTCTTTACGAAAAAATTAGAAAAGGAAACGGAAAAATCCTATGAACTGCCATGTTTTTTCAATCTCTTTGAAAAGGAGGATTTTGAGAGGATTGTGGCAAGGGGCTGCTATCCATTGACACCGGTGTGTGCCTATGCCCTCTTAAATATCAGTGAAAAAATCGGACAAAATGAAAGAACGGTATTTACTTTTTTAGCGGGAAATGAACCGGGAAGCCTGTCCCGCCTGATAGAACACCGCAGACCAGAAGAACTAATAGGCATTGACTATGTCTATGACTATTTTAAAAATCTGTTCAAAGAGACTATAGACCAGCCTCATATACATAAGGAATGGTTAAAGGCGGACTATGCACTGACCAAAGCAGATACCGAAGGAGAGAAAAGAATCATAAAAGCTATGGCAGTTATCCGTATGATCCGCCGTCCGGAAGAGCTTACAGTTCAAAAAAGGGATATCTGTTGTTCTTTAAATATGACAGAGGAAGCATATGAACGTGCCATGAAATCTCTTATGGAAAAAAGGGTTGTCTTTTTCCGTAAGAGCCTTGGTATCTATGATTTTAAGAATAACATCGGACTTGACATTGAAGCTGTGATTGAAAAAGAGATGGGAAGATTAAAGAAGAATCTGAATATCTGCAAAGTCTTAAATGAAATTTCGGAATTAACCTATGCCCTCCCGAAACAGTACAACCAGAATCGTGCCATGACAAGGTATTTCCGTTACGAATTTATTTCGGTAGAAGATTATATGGCGATTGGCAGTGCAAAGGTCTTTTTTGAAAATCGATTTTCCGATGGATATATTCTTGCATTAGTGGCAGAAGAAAAAGCCGATAAAGACGAGATGAAAAAGCATCTCCAAAAGTTAAAAGATGAGCGTATTATTGTTCTGTTCCCAAAAGAGAGATTTCATTTACAGGAGGCAGTCTTAAAACTAACAGCAGTACGGAGTCTGGCACAGAATGAAGATTTTATTGAGGATAATAAGGTGCTTTTTCAGGAACTGGATTTATATGAGGAAGATATCCGTTATGAGATTAATGAAAAACTGAAAAGGGATTTTATGCCGGAAAAAGGAGGATGTTACATTCTCCATACAAAGAAAGAAGAA
>JBJELL010000406.1:2154-5324 GCA_051879115.1 Lachnospiraceae bacterium | reverse complement strand
CCAAAACTAAGACCGTCTTCACAGGCTCTTTGCACCGCTTTTATCACATCCGGGTAGGCATGTCCTAAAATCCCCGGTCCCCAGGAACATACATAATCTATATATTCATTTCCATCTGCATCTATAATTTTAGAACCCTTTGCCGAAGATATAAAACGAGGAACCGTTGTCACGTTTCCATAGGCACGGACAGGACTGTTCACTCCTCCCGGCATCCATTCTTTTGCTTCTTGGAATAACTGTTTTGATATTTCTTCTCTCATGGAAGTGCCTCCTTATTTTATTCTTCCTTTAACCATGCTGCCACATCTAAGGCATGATAGGTAATGATAATGTCGGCTCCCGCCCGCTTCATAGCTGTCATATTTTCCATGACAATGCGCTTTTCATCGATAAATCCCGCATTTGCAGCAGCCTTTACCATGGCATATTCACCGCTGACATTATAGGTTACAAGGGGCAGGTCATACCGCAAGGATGCCTCTTTTAACACATCTAAATAGGCAAGTGCCGGCTTTACCATAATCATGTCGGCACCCTCTTCGATATCAGCTTCAATTTCCCGCATGGCTTCCTTTCCGTTGGCACAGTCCATCTGATAGGTCTTTCTATCTCCAAATCCCGGTGCGGAATGGGCGGCATCCCGAAACGGCGAATAATATGCCGATGCAAATTTCGCACTGTAGGACATAATGGAAACATCCAAAAATCCGGCTTCGTCTAATGCATTTCGGATAAATCCCACTCGTCCATCCATCATATCACTAGGTGCAATGATGTCTGCTCCTGCATCAGCGAGGCTTACGGACATCTTTGCTAACAGCGGAAGTGTCTCATCGTTTAGAATCTTTTCCCCCTCCACTAGTCCGCAGTGTCCGTGGGAGGTATACTCACACAGACATACATCTGTGATAACTAACAGATTCGGATAATTCTTTTTGATATAACGAACTGCCCTTTGTACGATGCCATTTTCCTTGTAGGCTTCACTCCCCACCTCATCTTTGTGTTCCGGGATTCCAAAGAGCAGAACTCCTGAGATTTTGCTCTTTACCACCCGGTCTAATTCTTCTCCTAAACGGTCAATGGAATACTGATAGATTCCCGGCATGGTATCAATGGGATTTTTGATATTCTCTCCCTCTATTACAAAAATTGGATAAATCAAATCCTCTGTCTGCACCTTATTCTCCCGTACCATCTTTCTCATACTTTCATTAACACGCAGTCTTCTAAGTCTGTATTTCATTGTCTTACGCTTCCTTTCTATGATTTTCCCTCTTCACATTCTAAAATCTTTTGTACGATTCCCTTTACTGTGTATGGGTCTGCCACTACAATCTTTTGGGGCATCATTATTTCAGTGCCCGCTTTTTGTATATCCTTCTGTTTTAAACTCTTCTGCTTTTGGATTTTCTGCTCTAACATTTTTCTCGTCTGATTTCCAATGCAAACCAGCGTTCCTAGAAGTTCATTTTGCATCTTCTCTCTGTCAAAAAATCCCCGAACTCCCGAAGCACTTGCAAAAGTAATATAATCTAAAATCGGGACTTCTTCCCATAAAAGTTCTAGGATTTTTTCATCCACCTCTGTCTCATAGATGGCTAAATCCTCATAATCAATCCCGGCTTTTTCAAAGACTTCTTCCAAATCTTTAGAACCGTCTTTTGCCCGAAGGACACAGATACGCTCTCCTGTTTCTATCTCTTCTGCAAGACCAAGTGCCAGTTCCCTTACCGTATAGTTTTTTGGTATATAGTCTGCCTTTATTCCATAGTTCCAAAGGGCTTTTTTTGTACCCTCTCCAATCACTGCATATTTCAAGTGTCCGAGACTTCGTCTGTCAATCCCCAAACTTTGTATCTGCTCAAAAAACTGTGTTACACCGTTAGCACTGGTAAATACCAGCCAGTCATAGTTTTCCCATACAGGAGTTTTCTTTTTTAAAGTATCTGTAGGAAGAATTTGCAGATAGGGTGCTCCAAAAACCTGTGCCCCTAATTCCCGCAAAGAAAACTCTAACTGTTTTACCAGATGAGGGGTTCCGGTAACCCCGATTTTACATCCTGCCAGTGGGAGATTGTCAGAAGTCATCCGACAGGAGGCGGTTTCTCCCACCACAACGACTGCCGGAGGTTTTACCTCTTCTGCTTTTGCAGTCTCTAGAATCCTTCCAAGGGTTCCATCAATTCGTCGCTGGCGTATTGTCGTTCCCTGCTCTACAATAGATACCGGTGTGTCTTTTGGTTTTCCATGTTCTAAAAGTTTTGTTACAATCTGCTTTAGGTTTCCAATTCCCATTAAAAAAATAAGGGTTCCCTCTAAGGCGGCATACTGTGCATACTGGTCTGTAATCCCCTCTTCTGCCGTATGCCCTGTAATCACATGAAAGCTCCTTGCCGTTCTCCTGTGTGTCACCGGAATTCCCGCTGTCTCAGGTGCCGCAATGCAAGATGTCACTCCCGGTACAACCTCATAGGGAATTTTCTCTTCTTCTAATGTCAAAATCTCTTCTCCTCCCCGTCCGAATACGAAGGAGTCCCCACCTTTTAGGCGGACTACCCGCTTTCCTTCTTTTGCCTTTTCTAATAAAAGACTGTTGATTTCCTCCTGAACGAGAGTATGCTCTCCTTCCCGTTTTCCAACAAAAATCCGCTCACAGGAGTCCGGCACTTCCAACAAAAATCCCGGATTTGCAAGCCTGTCATATAAAAGCACCTCCGCTCTTTGTAACAGTTCCTTTCCACGAACAGTCAGAAGTCCCGTATCTCCCGGACCTGCTCCGATAAAATATACTTTTCCCTTATTTTTCTGCATTCCTGCTAACCTCTTCTATCAATCTCTCCGCCAGTTCTAACCGCTCTTTTACAGAACCGGTAATGCTTCCCTTACAGGGTTTTCCATTCCTTTCTATCAACAGACGAATGGTGATTCCAGCACCCCGGTTTTCAATCTGTGCAAAAACTCCAATGGGCTCATGGCAGCCTGCTTCTAACCTTTTTAAAATATAGCGCTCGGTCTCTAGTTCCAGTGCTGCATTTTTATCACTATACTTTTCAAACAGGACTCTTAATTCATCGTCTTTTCTTCCCTCTACGGTGATAATTCCCTGACCGCCTGCCGGTATCATCTCATCATAAGAAAGGTAACGGTAACACAAATCTTCCTCT
>JBJELL010000406.1:0-2054 GCA_051879115.1 Lachnospiraceae bacterium | reverse complement strand
CATCTAACATCGCTTCTTCAAACTCTGTAATAAATGCTCCTTTTCCTCCGAACTCTACTAAAGGTGTGTCTAAGAGTTTATCCCCCTTCGTCTTTTTAGGAATAACCTCAAAGGAGACATCGGTGTTCTGTCTCTCTATTTTTTCCATGACCATTTTGGCCTGTTTCATTGCCAGGGCACTTGTCCTTGTTCCAACTCTGATTGTTTTCATCTATACTCCCATTTCCCTAAAATAATCTTCTACCTTCTTATTATATTCCCTGTTTTCTTCCGGTTTTTGCCCACTGTCTAAAACAGCCGCTCTAAGTTCTCCGGTTTCCTCTATAAAATCAGACAAAGAATCCGGCAGGCAGGTATCTATTTTTTCCTTGATTTTCTTTGCCGCTGCCGGACTTTTTCCTCCGGTGCTCACACCGACTACAACGTCGCCGCGCCGTACCAGTGCCGGAAAATAAAAATCACATTCTTCCGGGACATCTGCTACGTTAATAAGAATTCTTTTCTCTTTGCAAAGTTTTGATACTTTTTTATTACATTCCTCATCTGTGGTTGCGGCAAAGACTAATTCCATTCCGTCTAAATCGGATTCTGTGAACTTTCTTTTACGGATGATAATTCCCGGAATTTTTTCCAATTCTGCGTCAAGCTCCGGGGCTGTGACGGTAACCTTTGCTCCATATTCTAACAGAGTCTTTACCTTCCGCAGTGCCACTTTTCCTCCACCTACCACCAGACAGGGAAGATGGTCTAAAGAGATGAACAGTGGAAAATATGCCATATCTCTTACCTCTTTCTATATTTATATGTCTTCTTCTGATAACAGTTTCCCGCAGATAGATAACAGTGCTTCTAACTCCTCTTTATCTGCCACGTCACGCATTTTGTAAAATATCTGCTGTGCATTTTTATTCCCAAATCTTTCTGTGAACTCTGACAGACTCGGTATAAAAGAATGAAACAGCAATTCTTTGGTTGTTTCCCCGCACTCTTCTTCTATAATTTCTTCTGCCTGTCCTTTTCCCTCTTCTTTTTGCCGGTTATGTTCTGTGGCAATGGTCTGAAAGTAGTCAATATTAAAAAGAGTGGTCTGTGGCAGTACTGCAATATCCGGATCAATGTCATTTGGAACAGCGATATCTAAAAAAAGACGTTCTTTTGGGGTCTGTACTGCTTTTTCACAATCCTCACAGGTAATGGTATAATGGGGGCTTGCGGTAGCACTGACAATCACATCTGCCCGGTCAATATATTCATACCGCTTCTCATAGGGAATCTCTTCTATTCCTGCTAAGGACGAACAGGCATGATGTTTTCTCATGGTAGCATAGATATGTACATCCTCTCTACCCATCAGATTTTTTGCTATAAGACTTCCCATCTGTCCGGTTGCTCCTAAAAGCAGCACTACTTTTTCTCCCTCTTTGAAATGGGTAATCTGACTGGCACTTAAGGTAGCCACCGATACGGAACTTTTGGACAGACAGGTCTGTGTCTTAATCTGCTTTGCACAGTTTAACGCCCTCTGAAAAACGGTGTTGATATAGTAATCGGCACATCCTTCTTCGCAGGAAAGTTTATATGCCTCCCGCATCTGTCCTAAAATCTCATCTTCACCAAGAACCATAGAGTCCAGACCACTTATCACATAAAAAAGATGTCTTATCACTTTTTCTCCATGATAAGAACGGTAGTATTTCCGAAGTATACGGATATCTACCGTTTTTTCTTCAGCTAACAGGCGTTCTACGGCAACAACCGCCTTCTTCTGTCCTGAAAAATAGACTTCTGTCCGGTTACAGGTGGAAACGAGAACTACTCCTTCGACTCCTTCTATTTCCTGCATCCGGTGCAGAAAAGTCTGTTCTTCTTCTTTTGAAAAAGAAAATAACCTTCTCACTTCTAACGGTGCCTGTTTATGACTGATACTCAGACTGTATAATGGTATCTCACTCACTGTTTTTCTTCCCTTCTTCTATACATCCATTCCGCTTTTATACAAATTTATCTTCTTCATTATAATGTTGTGGTATCTAAATTGCAATATGACGTAGTTG
>JBJELL010000405.1:1467-5326 GCA_051879115.1 Lachnospiraceae bacterium | reverse complement strand
ATGTAACTGAAAGTAGATTTAAGAACAGACAACTTCATATTGAGGACTATCTGCAGGGATTTCTTAACTTTTGTACTATTCATAGATAACCCCATTCTCAAACTTCCGCAGTACCTTCACCAGCGGAAGAATCAAAAATCCCGCACAGAAATTTCCGATGCCGTGAGTAATATCCCAAGGCAGACCGGAAATAATCCATGCAACCATCTGTTTTAGATTCAGTCCAAACATCAATGCCTGTGCCGGAGCGTACAGAGTTCCGAATAGAAATCCATGGGAGGCACAGACAAGAGGATATACAATGGCTGCTGCCTTGGCAGGAAGTTTTTTTGGCAGAAGCATCGTAATTCCCCAAAGAATGGTCCAGATATACAGATAGGGAATCCACCAGAGGGAGAATCCGGCATAGACTCCGTTTAGCAGAACATACACATAAATCGGAATTAATGCCTTTTTACGATAGGTCAGAGTATAGACCATGGTAAACATCCCCAACAGGTGAATATTTGGAGCCCATTCCATAATAACTTTAGAACAGAACATAATCGCTCCAAGCATAGCAAATTTGGTTATCTCATAAGTGGTAAGTTTTTTCGATGTTTTCTTATTCTTGCGTGTAAACAAGTTCATAGTGTTCGCCGTCAGCAATGGTTGTGCCGTCTACACCGGTATTCATATATTCTCCATCTTTGTAGAAAGCCCAGTATGCCTTGTCTGTGTCATAATCTGCTGTCATACCGTTGACATCTTTTACATAGAGTCCGTATTCGCTTTCCTCTCCGGCAATGAGGGAATGTGCCAATAAAGCGTCACCAAGAACGGTTTCATCGGTGTGGACTGTAAAAGTAATGGATTTATCCTCTGCGCTTACTTCTACCTTCACCGTTGTGTTACCTTCGCCAAGCTCGGTATCCTCTGTGTAAGAAGCGTCTGCCCACAAGCCTTCTTCTTTTGAGTCGCTGGTGTCTTCCACAGTCTCAGACTGCTCTGTGGTTTCTGTGGCTTCTGTCGTTTCTGCCTTTTCTGTTGACTCGTTGCTAGAACATCCGAAAATGCCAAATGTTAACATCAGGCAGAGTAATAATGTGATAAATAAGTTACGATTTTTTCTCATTTGAAATTCCTTCTTTCCGTTTTTTTGATTTGCACGAAAAGATAACGCAAAAAGAGCCCTTCTTTTATGAAGGGCGTAATTGACAAGACGATATCGGTACCCTGCCGTACCGTTATCCTGCATTACCCTTCCGATTGCCCAAGGGACTTTAAGCAGTGCACAGTACGATAAGCATTCCGGCTTGAGGATGTTCGCATCCAGATACGGTAATGGCTGTTGTCACGGATTCACACCGTAGTTTCCTTATCACCTCACATACCCTCTTGTGGTATGCTTAGCAGCAAGCATATAAGTTGTCTTGCCGAACTGTGGTTATTCCTTTTGTACTCTGACATTATAACACATGTACTAAGTTTTTCAACAGAATTTTACTGTCCATAAAACTGGAAATAATTGCGAATAAAGAGAAGCTATATTATAATAGAAATAATCAAAATATGAACGAAACAGAGATTTTCCATATAGTCAGAAGAGGAATAACTATGAAAAAACGGATGATATTATTCTTAACATCTATGATGTTGCTATTTTCCATAAATTCAGAAACCGTCCATGCCGAAAAGACAGAAGAAACAAAGGTCTGTGGCGGATATAATGATGTGGAATTTGAACTTCCAAAAGAAGAGGAGACGAATAGTGTTCCAAGGACAAGAAGTGCTGTTTTACCGGCAGCCTATGATGGAAGAAGCATACTGCCGATGGTAAGGAATCAAAGTGCCTATGAAACCTGTTGGGCATTTGCGGCAAATGCGAGCGCAGAAGCCTCTCTGATAAAAAAGAGTTTTGCTGATAAAACCATCGACCTGTCCGAGTATCAGTTGATATATTTCTTCTATCATCATGTAACAGATCCATTGGGGAATACCAAAGGGGATAAGACGGAAGTTGCACAGGAGGCGGTAGTAAAGGGAATGAATTTTGCGACGGTGGGAGGTAACTCCTTGTTTACGACCTGGGCACTTGCCGGATGGCAGGGAGCAGCGTCGGAGAATGTGCTGCCCTATGATACACTGGATACATCGAAGACTGTGAACAGCTCACTTGCGTATACAAGCGAAGCACATATGCAGAATGCTTACTATATAAAGATGACGGACCAGCAATCGATTAAAAAAATGGTGATGGAATATGGTGCAGTCAATATCTCCTATCTGGAATCAGGTAGCTGCCGGAATGATGTATACAATTCCTTTTATAATGCTTCCACAACAGAAGGAAGTGGACATGCAGTAACCATCGTGGGCTGGGACGATAACTTCAGTAAGACTCATTTCAATACACAGCCGAAAGGAGACGGAGCATGGTTAGTGCGTAACAGTTGGGGAGAAAATCATGGGGACGAAGGATATTTCTGGCTGTCCTACTATGATAAGTCGGCGGAGAAGATGGGAATTGCCTTTGTCTTTGACTTTGAAAAAGCAGATAATTATGATTACAACTATCAGTATGACGGAGGGAATGGAGTACATTACCGTTCTGTCTCAAGTGGAAGCAGTGTGGCGAATATCTTCAAGGCATATGGGAGCGAGGTGCAGAAGATTGCAGCAGTTTCCATTGGATTAAATGCTTTGCATGTGGATTATGAAATACAAATCTACAAAGATCCTCTAGAGGGAGAGCCTGCAAGTGGAACTCTTATGACGACACAGACCGGAAATACAGGAGACTATGCGGGATATTTTACCATTCCTTTAGAGAAGAAGGTAGAAATAGAGCTGGGACACCGTTTTTCGGTTGTATTTAAGCTGTCGAAAAGCTCCGGTGAAAAAATAGCAGTATTTGTAGATGACAGCTATATCAATGGAGGATGGATTGAGTTTGTAAGCAGTACCGATGCAGGACAGAGCATGGTATTAGAGTCGGAAAACTGGGAAGATTTGCACGATACCGGGAGATGTGCCAGAATCAAAGCGTTCAGTAATGTGGATTCTTTGGAAACGGAACTGCCGACAACACCGCAGATACCCGAAATATGCCGACATCCCGGCAGAGAAGAGAAACTGACACCGGCAGATGCGGCGACAGAGAAGGACGGAGTGATTCAATATGTCTGCACAGACTGTGGAGAAATATTGATGAGTCAAAAGATATCTGCACCGGAAAAATTAATCCTGGGAATGAATTCTTACACTTATGACGGAACAGGCAAAGAGCCAAGTGTAAGAGTCTATGACAGGGAAGGAAAGACCATAGCAAAGAATTATTATACCGTTTCTTATCCAAATGGTGCAAAGGAAGCGGGAAAACAGACGGTAAAGGTTACCTTTAAAGGGGATTATACCGGAACACTGATTGGAAGTTATCAGATTACCATAGGAAAAGTACAGGGATTGAAGGTAAAATCAAGAAGTAGTACCTCGGTAACTCTGACGTGGAAAAAAGTAAAAGGGGCTTCTAAATATCAGATTTACCGCTATAACACCGGTAAGAAAAAATATGAGTGTATTAAGACCGTTTCTGCAAAGACCGCTTCGTATACGGACAAAAACAGAGAAGCAGGCAGTATCTACCGTTATAGAGTCAGAGCGTATCGTACCGTAAAGAATTCCAAATCATACAGTGGATACTCCGATATCGTTAAAACCACAACTCCACCGAAAAAAGTACAAGGGTTAAAGGTAAAGAACAAGACAAAAAATACAATAACAATAAGCTGGAAAAAAGTCAGCAGGGCAGACGGCTATGAGATTTACCGCTATGATTCAAATAAGAAAAAATTTAAAAAAGTAGCAGAAGTTAAAAAAG
>JBJELL010000405.1:0-1367 GCA_051879115.1 Lachnospiraceae bacterium | reverse complement strand
CCCTATTGCTGGGAAGAAACGGATGAGGATAAGAAACAAATTCGGGAATTCGAGTTCAGCGACGAAGGCAGGTTACAGATGATAGCTTGGTTGAATCAGAAAATAGAGGAGTTTAAGGAGGGTTAAAAATGGTAACTTTATTGGCAAAACTTTTTATTAAGGATGGAGAGAATACTTCTTCACCCAGGGTAAGACAGGCATATGGAATGTTGACAGGAATTGTGGGAATTATACTCAATGTCTTTTTATTTGCCGGAAAATTCCTTGCAGGAACCATAAGCAGCTCCATTTCCATTACCGCAGACGCATTTAACAACTTATCAGATGCAGGTTCGTCCTTTGTAACTCTGATTGGTTTTAAATTAGCGGGAGCAGAACCGGACCCGGATCATCCTTTTGGACACGGAAGAATTGAATATCTTTCCGGTCTGGTAGTATCCGGTGTTATTCTTTTAATGGCATTTGAATTGATTAAGGATTCCATAGATAAGATACTGCATCCACAGCCGGTTGAGTTCAGTATGCTGGTAGCGGCGATTCTGGTGATGTCTATTCTTGTAAAAGTGTATATGTATCTGTATAACAACAGTATTAGCAAGAAAATTGATTCTGCCGCGATGAAAGCAACGGCAATGGATAGTCTCAGTGATACCGTGGCGACACTGGTGGTTTTGATTACTTCCATTATCGCTCATTTTACCGGACTTCAAATTGATGGATATTGTGGTGTGCTGGTTGCCCTGTTTATCTTCTATGCAGGATTTTCTGCTGCAAAAGAAACACTGGACCCGTTGTTAGGACAGCCGCCGGAGGAAGAATTCGTACAACAGATAGAAGAAATTGTTATGAGCCATGAGCTTGTACAGGGAATTCATGATTTGGTGGTACATGATTATGGTCCGGGAAGAGTGATGATTTCCCTGCACGCAGAAGTTCCGGCAGAAGAGGATATTTTAGAAATTCATGATATGATTGACGTGATAGAGACAGAACTGGGGGAAAAACTGCATTGTGAAGCGGTCATACATATGGATCCGCTGGTAACGAAGGATGAACGTATCGCGAAGTTAAAAGATACCATTTATGAGATTGTAGACGGACTAGAAGGGGAAGTGACAATGCATGATTTCCGTACCGTACCGGGACCGACTCATACGAATATGATGTTTGATGTGGTGCTTCCTTTCGGTTATCCAATGTCCAATGAGGAGGTCAAAGAAGAGATTCAAAAAAGAGTACATGAAAGATTAGGTGAGAACTACTTCACAGTGATTCAGATAGATAAGCCATATACAACTGCAAAAAAGGCATAAGAAGGGGATTTTGCAAAATAATGTAATTATACTGATAGAGCGATTTATCGGAAG
>JBJELL010000404.1:2870-5348 GCA_051879115.1 Lachnospiraceae bacterium | reverse complement strand
ATTTTGGTATGGTGGTAACGGAATACCACATATGCTCCAAAAAAATCCATGATATATTCAAAATGAATTTCATCTTCCGATAACCTGTTTTATCAGCATCACATAATTTGTGCGACAATCCCATGTTGCAGACTGTGGCTGTGCTGTAACATCAACACCGAAAAAAAACTAAAAAGCATATTTACTAATGGCAGAGGATATGGTATAATAAGGAAAATGCAAAGGGGCATTCGAGGTGCCGCTTTGCTTTTTTTTACAGGGGTAATTTGCTTTACTAAAGCAGTGAAGTTTTAAAGTTATAATGTATATGATAACTTTGGAAGGACATTGAGTTAGAAGAAAGGAAAATAAGAACCTGTAAAACAAAACCTATAATACCTATACATAAGGAGGAAAAAAGATGAAAAAGACAAAAGCGTTTGTGGCTGTCTTAGCAGCTACGACAATGGTTTTAAGTCTGGTTGGATGCGGAAGCAGCTCTGATTCTGACAAAAAGTCAGATGAGAAAACATCTTCTAGTGAAGCAACAACTGA
Organism: Lachnospiraceae bacterium; assembly: GCA_051879115.1. Taxonomy (GTDB): domain Bacteria; phylum Bacillota; class Clostridia; order Lachnospirales; family Lachnospiraceae; genus Maccoyibacter. The sequence goes on along the minus strand of JBJELL010000404.1, from coordinate 4,814 downwards.
CTTAAACGTCATGCTGGAGACTCAGGTAGAATCACTGGATCCACAGCAGGCAACAGATGGAACATCATTTGAGGTAATTGCAGACTACACCGATGGTCTTATGCAGATGGATAAGGACGGTCAGGCTGTCTGGGCAATCGCAGAAAGCTGCGATGTGTCTGAGGATGGACTTACTTATACCTTCCATTTACGCGATGCAAAATGGAGCAATGGAGACCCTGTTACAGCAGCAGACTTCGTATTCGGATGGCAGAGAGCCGTAGACCCGGATGTAGCTTCTGAGTATGCTTATATGTTAAGCGATATCGGTCAGATTAAAAATGCTGCCGAGATTATTGCAGGTGAAAAAGATAAGAGTGAGTTAGGCGTAAAAGCAGTGGACGATAAGACTTTAGAAGTACAGTTGAATGTACCGGTAAGTTACTTCATGTCCCTGATGTACTTCCCAACCTATTATCCGGTAAACCAGAAGTTCTTTGAATCCTGTGGAGATACCTTTGCAACCAGTCCGGAAACCACACTTTCCAACGGAGCTTTTGTTTTAGATACATATGAGCCGGCTGCAACATCTCTTCATTTAACAAAGAACGAAGATTACTATGATGCAGATAAGGTATCCTTAAGTGGATTGAATTATCAGGTAATTCAGGATTCCCAGCAGGCATTGATGAGTTACCAGGCAGGAGATCTTGATACTACTTTAGTAAATGGTGAGCAGGTAGACCAGGTTAAAGATGACGATGAGTTCATGACTGTTGGTGCAGGATATCTCTGGTATGTAACCACTAACATCAAAGATGTGAAAGAACTTTCAAACTTAAATATCCGTAAAGCTATGACAATGGCAATTGATCGTGAGGCGATTACAGAGGATGTCTTAAAAGATGGTTCTACACCTACTTACACAGCAGTACCGGTTGAATTTGCAAGCGGCCCGGATGGAACTGACTATTCCAAAGATCAGAAGAAATATCAGGATGTATGTACCTATGATACAGAAGCAGCAGCTTCTTACTGGGAAAAAGGCTTAGAGGAATTAGGAGTTTCTGAGATTGAACTGGATATGGTAGTAGATGCTGACGATGCTCCACAGAAGGTAGCACAGGTATTGAAAGAACAGTGGGAGCAGACATTGACTGGATTGACTGTAAATCTTGTAGTTGAGCCTAAAAAGCAGAGAGTAGAAGACTTACAGGAAGGTAACTTTGAATTAGGTCTGACCCGTTGGGGACCGGACTATGCAGATCCAATGACCTATCTTGGTATGTGGATTACAGATAACGCTAATAACTATGGTCTGTGGAGCAATGAAGAGTACGATGCAATCATTGCTGAATGTACTACGGGAGAACTTTGCACTGATGCAGAGGGACGTTGGGCAAGACTCTACGATGCAGAGAAGATTGTAATGGATGAAGTAGTCATTATGCCTCTTTACACACAGTGTAATGCAGAGATGCTTTCTTCTAAAGTAACAGGCATTGAGTATCATCCGGTAGCAATTAACCGTGTTTACAAAAACGCTGTAAAAGAGAAATAAATATCTGATAAAATGATATTGTTTAGCTGCATTGAGGCCACACTCAGTGCAGCTATTTCCTATCAATAGGAGGAAACACTGTGAAGAAATATACACTAAAAAGGGTAATTACGGCAGTATTTACGCTGTTAGCGATTCTGCTGGTCTTATTTATTCTGATGCAGCTCATGCCGGGTTCACCCTTTAATGATGAAAAACTAAATGATAGCCAAAGAGCTGCACTCTATGCAAAATACGGACTGGATCAGCCTGTAATCGTCCAGTTTTTCCGATATGTGGGGAATATGCTGCGGGGAGATTTTGGTGTGAGTTATAATATTTCCAAAAATACACCGATTTCCCAGTTGATTGAGACAAGACTTCCAATTTCGATTGCTATCGGTGGATTTGCAGTATTGATTGGA
>JBJELL010000404.1:0-2770 GCA_051879115.1 Lachnospiraceae bacterium | reverse complement strand
ATGTTTACGATGGCGTCCATTGCCAGATTTACGAGAAGTGAGATGTTGGAGGTGTTGGGCAGTGATTACATGCTCTTAGCCGAAAGCAAGGGAATTTCCGGCCCGGCACTGATTTTGCGTCATGCTTTAAGAAATGCCCTGATTCCGATTATTACGGTATTGGCTCCATTAATTGTAGACCTTATGACCGGTTCTCTGGTAGTGGAGAAAATTTTTGCTATCCCGGGAGTGGGAAGTCTTTTAGTCAATGCAATCCAATCCAATGATTACAATGTGGTCATATCCTTGAGCTTCGTATATTCGGCAATGTATATCATTATCATGCTGGTGGTGGATATTCTCTATGGAATCATTGATCCAAGAATTCGTTTAGCAAAGGATGGTGATTAATATGATGGAAAAAGGAAATCTGGTAGAGGCAGTAGCGACAACAGGCTATGTACCTTCCGATGCAGACTTTCGACTGAAGAATACAGATGAGAACATTGAGATTGATTCTAACTTTTCTTCCCAGAATTTTTGGAAAGATGTGGTCATCCGTTTCTTTCGCAAAAAAAGTGCAGTGATTGGACTCATATTTATTATATTGATTACAATTATGGTCATTATCGGTCCGGGAATGACAAAATATACTTATTCAGAACAAAATTTAAGTCAGAAAAATCTAGCACCAAGGGTTGAAGCCTTAGAGGGTCTGGGAATTTTTGATGGAAGTGAAACGATTAGTACGACGGGTGGTAAAAAAGAAGTAAATGCCTATGAAGAGAGAAAGCTGGATGATGTCTATTACTGGTTCGGAAGTGATAACTTTGGACGTGATATCTGGACACGTACATGGTCTGGTGCAAAGGTATCGCTGATTATTGCGGTAGCAGCAGCTCTCATTGATATGATTATCGGTATGAGTTACGGTCTGATTTCCGGTTATTTTGGCGGAAAGGTGGATATGGTAATGCAGCGTATCTTAGAGATTGCCAACGGTATACCAAGACTGGTAATTGTAACCTTGCTGCTTTTGGTATTAAAACCGGGAATGCTCACGATTATTTTTGCCCTGATGCTGACAGAATGGGTGGGAATGAGCCGTATTGCCCGTGCAGAGATGCTAAAGCTAAAGGAACAGGAATTTGTTTTAGCATCCAGAACTTTAGGAGCAGGCAGTTTCTTCATTATTTTTAAAGAAGTACTTCCAAATATTATTGGACCGATTATTACTCAGGTAATGTTCTCCATACCAACAGCCATTTTTACCGAAGCATTTTTAAGCTTTGTGGGACTGGGAATTCCGGTACCTCAGTGTTCTTTGGGTTCTCTGATCTCAGAGGGTTTTAACAGTTTTACGACACACTCTTATCAGATTATCCCGCCAATCGTGGTAATGGCATTACTGATGCTGAGCTTCAACCTTGTGGCAGACGGACTTAGAGAAGCATTAGATCCGAAAATGAAGGAAATGTGAGGTAAGAAAAAATGACCGAGAAGAAAGAAAAGATATTGGATATCGACAATCTGGATATCACATTTAAGACCACAGCAGGACCGGTTCATGCTATAAGGGGAATTAATCTGGATCTCTATAGAGGAGAGACCGTTGCTATTGTGGGCGAATCCGGTTCCGGTAAATCCGTGACGATGAAAGCTGCCATGGGAATTCTTGCCTCTAATGCTGTTGTAAATGGAGGAAGTATTCAATTCAGTTATCACCATGAAGACGGGAATCCAGAAACAGTAGATATTCTACAGAAAGATAAAAAATGGATTAGAAAGCATATCAATGGAAAACGGATTGCTATGGTATTTCAGGACCCAATGACCAGTTTAGATCCGACTATGACCATTGGAAAGCAGATTATGGAAGGAATGATCTGGCATTTTAAAACACCGAAAAAAGAAGCGTGGAAACGTGCGGTAGAACTATTAGAAGAGGTAGGAATTACCGATGCGGAAAAAAGAATGAAGAACTATCCGCATCAGCTTTCCGGTGGAATGAGACAGAGAGTGGTCATTGCCATTGCTTTGGCATGTAATCCCGATTTGTTAATCTGTGATGAGCCGACTACGGCTTTGGATGTGACGATTCAGGCAAAGATTATTGAGCTGATTCGGAAAGTTCAAAAAGAGAGAGGAATCTCTGTTATCTATATTACCCATGATTTGGGAGTGGTAGCAAAGGTGGCTGATTACGTTAACGTTATGTATGCAGGAAAAATTGTGGAAAAAGGTAAGATTAATGAGATTTTCTATGATCCGCGTCATCCATATACCTGGGGACTGTTGTCTGCAATGCCGGATTTAGAGACGGATGATGAGAGGCTCTATACAATTCCAGGCTCACCGCCAAACCTGCTTCATGAGAAAGAAGGAGATGCTTTTGCACCGCGTAACCAGTTTGCATTAGAGATTGATGATAAGGCAGAACCGCCAATGTTTCAGATTACCGACACCCACTATGCGGCAACCTGGCTTTTAGACCCAAGAGCTCCAAAGGTAGAAATGCCAAAAGAATTAAAAATGCGTATTGAAAGAATGAAGAAGGAGGCAGAGGAAAATGAAGAACGATTATAATGCCAAACCACTTCTGACAGTAAATCATCTAAAGCAATATTTTAAGATGAGCGGCAGCTATACCGTAAAAGCCGTGGAAGATGTGAGCTTCCATATCTATCCGGGAGAGACTTACGGATTGGTGGGCGAATCCGGTTCGGGTAAATCTACAATTGGACGCAGTATCATAAGATTGTATGATCCGACGGATGGAGAGATTTTATTC
>JBJELL010000403.1:3110-5355 GCA_051879115.1 Lachnospiraceae bacterium | reverse complement strand
GCATGCTGTTAAAAGTCATACCAATATTATCAAAAAAATCCATGATTCATTTCAGAAATAACCAATCTTCCGGTAACCATTCTATCAGCATCATATGATTCGTGCGACAACCCCATGGTACGGGCTATGGCTGAACTGTTACCTTTTTACATGTTCATGGGTAAACAGATGATCCTGACAGTATTCATAATTACCGTCACACTTAGAACAGAAACGGAATTCCAAAGTCGGGTCATCTTCTTCCGTTCTGCCGCAGATTGCACACTTATGCTTTGTCACTCCCGGTGCACTGCGCTGTGCATCCCGCATCTGTGTCTTGAAAGTCCGTCTTCTGTGAATCTCTTTCGGCGAGACTCTCTGATAGTTGCGGGTGGAAAAATAAAAGATAATAAAATTCAAAAGTGCCGCAATAATTGCAATTCTTCCCGCTGTTCCTTCAATTACAAATTCATAAATGGTAATTGCCACATAGACATATGCCATCCATTTCATCTTGACCGGAATAATGAACCACAAAAGGATTTCCATATTCGGGAAGCAAACTGCGAAAGCGAGGAATATCGCCATATTAATGTAGTAAGTTGTAATATGATATCCGATACCATATGGAAGGGTGCCGGTGAGCAGACAGTAGCCATAGGTTACGAATGCACCAATAATGGTAAATAAAAGTCCGCCAAAAATATAAGCATTATAGCGGAATGTTCCCCAGGTTCTCTCTAAAGATGAGCCCAGCGAATAATAGAGCATAATCATAATGATATACAGAAGGATATTTCCACCGGACGGCGGAATCAACACCCAGCTAACCAGCCTCCACACCTGTCCTCTTAAAACCATTGCCGGTTCTAAGGTCAAATACTGCATAAGTCCCGGAGCCATATACATGATTACATATCCGATTGCATATGCTAGTACAATCCAAAGAGTCAGGTTTGGAATTGCATACTTTCCAAATTTTCTTTCTAATTTATTTAAATAATTCATGGTGCACCTCATTTACTAAATATTTACAAACTTATAATGAAAACATTATAGTTTTTCACATTTTATTTGTCAACGAAAGCTCTTATTCTTCATAAAAACTTTAGAATTCTTCACTTTCTAAAGAAACTATAAAATGGAAAAAAAGGGTTGTCTTTTGTCAAATCCTGTCGTAGAATGATGTGTATTTGGAAGATATATTTTAAATAGGAAATAACAGGTAATTACAGGTGATATTTATGGAAAACAAAAATTTATACAAATTAGGAATCGACATCGGTTCCACAACCGTCAAAATTGCAATCCTAGATGAGAACGACGATTTGGTCTTTTCCGACTATGAGAGGCATTTTGCGAATATCCAGGATACTTTAGCTGCCCTTTTAGACAAGGCATACCGCAAAGAGGGTGATATGAACTTAGCTCCGATGATTACCGGCTCCGGTGGTCTCACCCTTGCAAAACACTTACATATTCCATTTGTACAGGAGGTCATTTCTGTCTCCACTGCATTGCAGCACTATGCACCCCAGACAGATGTTGCCATCGAATTAGGCGGGGAAGATGCCAAAATTATCTATTTTGAAGGTGGAAACGTAGAACAGCGTATGAACGGTATCTGTGCCGGCGGTACAGGTTCATTTATCGACCAGATGGCTTCTTTGATTCAGACCGATGCACCGGGTCTGAATGAATATGCCAAAAATTATAAGGCAATCTATCCGATTGCTGCCCGTTGCGGCGTTTTTGCAAAGACGGATATTCAGCCTTTAATCAACGAGGGGGCAACCAGAGAGGATTTAGCGGCTTCTATCTTTCAGGCAGTGGTTAACCAGACTATCAGCGGTCTTGCCTGCGGAAAACCAATCCGGGGACACGTTGCCTTTTTAGGAGGACCTTTACACTTTTTATCCGAGTTAAAAGCTGCCTTTATCCGCACCTTAAATCTGGATGAGGAACACGCGATTACACCACCAAATTCCCATCTTTTTGCAGCTATCGGTTCTGCTTTGAACTATAAAGAAGACAATACCACCACCTTAAGAGAACTTCTAAAGACACTTTCTAGTGAAATCCGTATGGAATTCGAGGTGGAGCGTATGGAACCTCTCTTTGAAAATCAAAAAGAATACGACGACTTCCTTGCACGCCACAACAGCAATCATGTAGTGACCGGTGATTTAGCCTCTTACAAGGGAAAATGCTACCTTGGTATTGACGCAGGCTCTACCACCACGAAGGTTGCCTTGGTTGGAGAAGA
>JBJELL010000403.1:0-3010 GCA_051879115.1 Lachnospiraceae bacterium | reverse complement strand
GTAGACTGCATCTTAGATATCGGCGGTCAGGATATGAAATGCATTAAAATCAAGAACCAGACCGTAGACAGTGTACAGCTAAACGAAGCCTGCTCCTCTGGCTGTGGCTCTTTTATTGAAACCTTTGCAAAATCCTTAAACTTCAGTGTACGTGACTTTGCAAAAGAAGCTCTGTTTGCCAAAAATCCCATTGATTTGGGCACACGCTGCACCGTATTTATGAACTCCAAGGTAAAACAGGCACAAAAGGAAGGAGCAACTGTTGCAGATATCTCTGCCGGTCTGGCTTATTCCGTTATTAAAAATGCCCTGTTTAAGGTTATCAAGCTCTCTGACGCTTCCGACCTTGGAAAAAATGTAGTCGTACAGGGCGGTACTTTTTATAACGACGCTGTTCTTCGCAGTTTTGAAAAAATCTCAGGTTGTGAAGCAATTCGTCCCGATATTGCAGGAATCATGGGTGCTTTTGGTGCCGCATTGATTGCAAGAGAACGTTATACCGAAGGCCATGTTTCCTCTATGCTCACCATTGAGGAAATCTGTGGTCTTACATATGATACCAAATTAACCCGCTGTCAGGGCTGTACGAACCACTGTCTTTTGACCATTAACCGTTTTTCAGGCAACCGTTCTTACATTACGGGAAACCGCTGTGAAAAAGGTCTTGGAAAAGAAAAAAATAAAGAAAACATTCCGAATCTTTTTGAATACAAGCTGCACCGTATCTTCGACTATGAACCTCTTTCTGATAAAGAGGCGTTCCGCGGTACGGTAGGTATCCCAAGAGTTTTAAATCTCTATGAGAATTATCCGTTCTGGGCTGTATTTTTCAAAAAACTGGGATTTCAGACGGTGCTCTCTCCACTTTCCACCCGAAAGATTTATGAACTGGGGATTGAGTCTATTCCAAGTGAATCTGAGTGCTATCCGGCAAAATTAGCCCACGGTCACGTAAAATGGCTGATTGATAAGAAGGTGGATTTTATCTTCTATCCTTGTATTCCTTATGAACGAAAAGAGGTAGAGGACGCCAACAACCACTACAACTGCCCGATTGTTACCTCTTATGCAGAGAACATTAAAAATAACGTGGACGAGATTACAAGCGGACAGGTTCGTTTCTTAAATCCTTTCTTCTCCTTTGGGGATAAGAAGGCTTTAACTGACCGCTTAGTAGAAGAATTTCAAAAGGAATTCCAGATTCCTTCTGCCGAGATTACTGCTGCGGCAGATGCAGCTTGGAAAGAACTAGCCGCTGCGAGAAATGATATGCGTAAAAAGGGTGAAGAAACCCTGCAATATTTAAAAGAAACCGGAAAACGCGGTATTGTCCTTGCCGGCCGTCCTTACCACATTGACCCGGAAATCAACCACGGTATTCCTGAAATGATTAATTCTTATGGTATTGCCGTATTGACGGAAGACTCTGTCTCCCACTTAAATCCGGTAGAACGTCCGCTAATCGTCCTTGACCAGTGGATGTACCACTCCCGTCTCTATGCCGCTGCAAACTATGTTAAGACACAGGAAAATCTGGATTTAATCCAGTTGAACTCCTTTGGATGCGGTTTAGATGCGGTAACCACAGACTGTGTCAGTGACATTTTGATAAATTCAGGAAAAATCTACACCTGTCTTAAGATTGACGAGGTAAATAACTTAGGTGCGGCACGTATCCGTATCCGTTCTCTCTTAGCGGCAATCCGTGTCCGGGAGAAAAATCCAAAAGAACGAGAAATCAAACCTTCCAGTTATAACCGTGTGGTATTCACAGAGGAAATGCGTGAGAATTATACGATTCTCTGCCCGCAGATGTCACCGATTCACTTTGACATCATCGGTCCTGCTTTCCGTTCCTCCGGCTACAATCTGGTCGTACTTGAAAACGACAACAGGGATGCTATCAACACCGGACTTCGTTTTGTCAACAACGATGCCTGCTATCCATCCTTAATGGTGGTAGGGCAGATTATGGATGCCGTACTCTCCGGCAAATACGATATGACAAGAACCGCGGTATTAATGTCACAGACCGGAGGTGGCTGCCGTGCTTCTAATTACATGGGATTCATCCGTCGTGCCCTTGCTAAAGCAGGTTACCCGGATGTACCGGTTATCTCTATCAACCTTGCAAACCTTGAAAAGAATCCGGGCTTTAAGTTCACACCTGCCCTGATTCAAAAGGGAATGTACGGACTGGTATTCGGAGATATCTTCTTACGTTGTCTCTACCGTGTACGTCCATACGAAGCAGAACCGGGTTCTGCCAATGCCCTTCATGAAAAATGGAAGAAAAAATGTATCGACTTCTTATCACAGGATAAAATACTTTCTCACCGTACTTATAAGAAGATGTGTCGTGAGATTATCCGTGACTTCGATACCTTACCCATATTAGATATCAAAAAACCCCGCGTTGGTATCGTAGGTGAAATCCTTGTAAAATTTGCTCCTGCGGCGAACAACTATCTGGTAGAGCTCTTAGAGTCCGAAGGTGCCGAAGCTGTCGTACCAGACCTTTTAGACTTCTTCCTCTACTGCTTCTACAACGCTAATTTCAAAGCAGAAAAGCTGGGAATGAGCAAAAGTTCTGCCTTAAAATGCAATCTTGGTATTAAGGCTTTAGAATGGCTCCGCTCTGCCGCTGTGGATGAATTTAAGAAGAGCGAACGCTTCAATCCTCCGGCACACATCGAAGACCTTGCTCGCTATGCAGCTCCAATTGTGTCCCAGGGAAATCAGACCGGAGAAGGCTGGTTCTTAACCGGAGAGATGTTAGAATTAATCCATACCGGAACACCGAACATCGTCTGCACCCAGCCGTTTGCCTGCCTGCCAAACCATATTGTTGGAAAAGGGGTTATCAAAGAACTGCGCCATCAGCACCCTGAAGCAAATATTGTAGCCATCGACTATGATCCGGGAGCGTCTGAGGTAAATCAGTTGAATCGTATTAAGTTGATGTTGTCGACGGCGCAGAAGAATTTGGCAAAAAGTGAATAAAATAAAA
>JBJELL010000402.1:0-5364 GCA_051879115.1 Lachnospiraceae bacterium | reverse complement strand
TTAAAGATATCATCTGCCGGCGGGTAAATTACCGCCTTACTGTATTCTTCTTTTACAAATTGATATAATTCTTTGTAATATGGCTTTTTGAATTCCTCCTGCAATGCAGGTAGCCAGTCATTTGTAATCATTGCCATAAGTTTATCTCCTTACAGATACACCCTTATCTGCCAGATAATTTTTCAAATCCATGATTTCTAATTCTTTATAGTGGAAAAGAGAGGCTGCAAGTGCTGCATCCGCTTTTCCCTCTGTTAAAGCATCATAAAAATGCTCTTTTGTTCCAGCTCCGCCGGAAGCTATTACCGGAATGGATACATTCTCTGTAATCTGACGGGTCAGTTCAATATCATACCCCGCCTTTGTTCCATCACAGTCCATACTGGTTAGAAGAATTTCTCCGGCACCTAACTTATCTGCCTGCATTGCCCATTCCACTGCATCAATGCCAACGTCAATTCTTCCGCCATTTTTATAGATATTCCAACCGGAACCGTCCTCTCTTCTTCTCGCATCAATGGCAACCACAACACACTGGCTACCAAACTTATCCGCCGCATCACTAATCAGACGCGGATTGTTGATAGCAGAAGAATTAATGGATATTTTATCTGCACCCTCCCGCAGCAACACCTTAAAATCTTCTACGGTACGGATACCTCCGCCAACGGTAAATGGAATGAACACCTTTTCCGCTACTTTACGAACCATCTCTACCACGGTTCCTCTCGCATCGGAAGTCGCAGTAATATCCAAAAATACCACTTCATCTGCTCCCGCTTTATCATAGGCTGCCGCAACCTCTACCGGGTCTCCGGCATCTCTTAAATTGACAAAATTAATACCCTTTACAACCCTGCCATTATTCACATCTAAACAGGGAATGATTCTTTTTGTAAACATCAGTCTTTTCCTCCCTGTAGTTTTGCAAAGTTTGCAAGCATCTTCAATCCAACAGTGCTACTCTTTTCCGGATGGAACTGACAGGCAAATACATTGTCTTTTTCCACCGATGCATCAATCGTTACGCTGTACTCTGTCTCTGCTCTTACAATGGACGGGTCTGCTGCTTTCAGATAATAGGAATGCACAAAATACACATATGGATTTTGCGCAATTCCTTCAAAGAGTCTTCCACTGTTTTTCAATTCCAAAGAATTCCATCCGATATGAGGTATCTTAAGACCTTCTTTATCCGGAATCCGCAGAATTTTTCCATCCAGAACATGAAGTCCTTCCACCCCCGGACTCTCTTCACTCTCTTCAAATAAGAGCTGCAATCCGAGACAGATTCCCAAAAATGGGGTCTTTTTCTCTACCACATCATGAATTACCTTGTCTAACTCATATTTTTTCAGATTCTGCATGGCATCTGAGAAGGCTCCTACTCCCGGCAGAATAACCTTATCTGCATTTAATATAGTTCTGAAATCTCTGGTAATGACACTCTCATGCCCAAGGGTAAGCAATGCCTTTTCCACACTTTTTAAATTTCCCGCATCGTAATCAATAATTGCTATCATTCTCCAACCTGCCTTAAATTCATAGTCTCAATTTTTTGTTCTATCTTAATGCTGTATTCCTCTCTGTCTTTGATACTGTAGAGTTCCTTTGCTTCTTTTTCGGTCATTCCAAACTGATTATCCAAAGCATCTGTCAACTGGTCTTTGATATTATTTAATTCTTTTTCCAAACCATATTTTGTCGCCGTATCAAGAGAGGAATCGTAGCGTCCGATACCACGGATTAATGCATCCAGTGCAAGATTGTACTTATTTGCACCCATCATGGTCACATAAGCATCATATTGTTCCTGTACCAGTGCCATGCATTTTGCTTTTTCATAAAGGCTTTCTTCACTCTTTTTCAATTCCAGTCCACTCAACTGGCTATAGGCTTCCACATACTCTCCATTTTCCATTGCCATCTTTGCCGCATCGATATAAACCGTTCTTCCGGTTCCTTTGATGGTTAGCAACACCAGTAGTAAAATGGAAAATGCCATTAAAAAGATAAGAATAACCGGCTTTTTCGGCAACGGCGGCGTATTATCCTTTTCTTTTGGCGGTTTTGGAGGTTTTTCTTTCTTTTCTCTCTTCTTCTTTTCCTTCTTCTCTTTTGGTTCTTTTTCTTTCTTTTCTTTTTTCTTCTTTTTCTTTTTGCCTTTTTTACCCTCGTCTGCACCTGCTGCATTTGCCTGCTCTGCCGCTTCAAGTTCTTTTAATATCTGCAGATTTTCATCGGAAATATTTTCTAAATCTCCACTCTCCGGAACGGCTACATCTTTTGCCGATTCCTCTTCTTCATCATCTCCGAATAAGGCAGAAGCTATTTTTGCAAAAAGTCCTTTTTTCTTTTTTGGCTTTTCCTCTGTCTTCCCGGTATCTTTTTCTTCTGTTACAGGATTTGCCTCCCGTGCAACAGACTCACTCGCTTTTTCTAGCTCTATCGCAGCTTCTTCTAATTCAATATTCTGCTCATCTGCTTTTAACAGATCTCCAATCTCTGAAAGTTCTCCATCCTCCTGCATACCGCTTAAAAGTTCTAAAAGGTCCTCTTCCCCATTGTCACCTTCTTGCATCAACTCTTCTGTGGCATACTCAGGTTCCTTTGCTTCTCCTGTCTCTTCCGTTTCATCTACGAACAAAGTGTCCACGAAAAGTTCTTCTTCCTTCTCTAAAAGGTCTTCTTCAGGTTCTATCCTGTTCTCTCTTACTACAGGCTCTACGGACGGTTCCGGCTCTTTTGGAGTATTCTCCTTAGATGCATCGGATACAATTCCCTCGATATTTTCAAAAAAATTCGTGTCATCTACCTGTCCCCGGTCTAAATCTTCGCCCTCTTCCGCCTCTAACTCCAATTCAAACTGCTGTAGAAATTCATCTGTCTCAATGTCGGATTCCGAGAGTTCTCCCTCGAACTCCCTTAAGAACTCTGTTTCCCTGCGCTGTTCTTCTTCCCTTTTTCTGCGCTGCTCTCTTTTATATTCCTGCTCGCGTTCAAATCTTCGGAATGCTTCACTGGCATTATCTAACGGATCCTCCGACCTTGGAGTCCTGCTGGGTATATTTGAACTGTTGATACTATTTAGAAGGCTGTCTAAATAATCTTCTGTATTTCCCACCTGGCTTCCCCTCTCTATACTTAGTAAGGGATGTGATACACCATCACATCCCTCCTGCATTCTCTGTTTCTTATGGAATTACTATCTGGACTGATCGATCAAACGGTCGATAGCTTCTACTAAATGACCAATCTCTGGTTTTGTCAACTGTGCATCCGCTCCTAACGCTTCACCTTTTCTTCTCATTTCTTCGTTTACTAAGGATGAGAAGATAACAACCGGAATATTATGTAATTCTTCATTATCTTTTACCAGTTTTGTTAAACGGTGACCATCCATCAACGGCATCTCAATATCAGTAATGATACAATGCACTTTATCTAAGACATTGCCCTGTGCTCTGAATTCCGTCAACTTATCCCATGCTTCCTGTCCATTCATTGTAACAATCAGATTGGTGTAGCCGGACTTCTTCAGACAGTCCGTAATCAGTTTACTTAACAATGGAGAATCTTCTGCAATCAGAATTGGAGAATCGCAACGTTCTCTCTCTCCTAACTCTTCAATATCGGATACCTTTAATCCGGTCTCCGGACTGATATCTGTTACAATCTTTTCAAAGTCTAAGATAACAACCAACTTATCTTCTAACTTGATTACTCCTGTTGACACTCCATTATTCTCTGCATTAATCGTGGAATCCGGTTTGATAATATCTGCCCAGGATACTCTGTGGATTCCAACAACCCCATCTACGTGAAAGGCAATATTCAGTTTATTGAAGTTCGTGATAATGAATAATCCCTCGTCTTCGGTAGAGTCATCTACAAAGCCGAGACAGTTCTTTAGGTTAATAACTGTAATCATGATATCACGTGGCATAAAAATTCCTTCCACACTAGGATGTGCATTTGGAATTGGGGTTATCGGCTGATAAGCTAAAATCTCACGAATCTTAGCAACGTTAATGCCATAATGATTGTTTCCCAAAGTAAACTCTAATACTTCCAACTCATTTGTTCCGTTCTCTAATAGAATATTTGTATCCATATCCGTTCTCCTCCCGAGTCGTTCACTATGCTGTCTTTATTATAACAAAGATTCTGATTGTTTGCACGATTTTTTCCGAAAAAAGTCGTATTTTTTCAATTTTTTGACAATTACTGTAGTTTCACAAGACCAGATGATGCCCCATCCAATACTTTCAGTTCCAAAGACTCTATATTTTCTACTGATTCCTTCTCTGTCTCAAACAAAAGTACACAATCCTGTGGACTTCCCTGTGCAATGGTTCCCTGATAAGTACTCAAGTCATTTAGCAGGATACTCGTCTGTGCTCCCACTTCCTTTTCTCCATTGATAACAGCTCTGAAATTCAGGTTCTTTGAAAACATGTCACAGCCTGTATCTGCTCCCTCTGCCGTCAGATTGATATGTATTACCAAATAGGTCTTACCACTCATTGCATTCATGGCAAAATAGTCTGATTCCACATAAGAATCCGTCAAATCATATCTTGTAAAAGAAGCATCCAGACCAGCTTCTAACTTCAGCGCCTTTTTCAGTGAAACCGTCTCTGTCTTCGTCTTTTCTTCTGCAGACGTATTCTTCTTTTCCTGTTTCTTTGCAGATTCCTCTTTCTCTGTCTCTTCTGTTGTCTCTGCTTTGGTCTCCTCTTCTGGTTGTATTTTCTCCGGCTCGACTGCAATAATTCCTTCTGACTGACTTCCATTGTATTTTGTTACAACGTGTGCCACGTAGTCCGCAACCTTTGCCTGATCTTCATCCGACAGGTCATAGGGTTCTTCCCCGCATCCGGTAAAAAGGAGCATTGCTCCACACAACAGTACACAGACTATTCCTTTTTTCCGTCTCATGATTTTCTCCTTAAAATCGTTTCCTCTAATTGTGATGTTAACAGATTTTCCGACATATATCAACCATTATTTGAATCCATATCCAATTCAAACCAGAACTCTACGCCATTTTCATGATTACATACTCCACATTCCCGATGAAAAGAATCCATTATTGCTTTTACAATCGATAATCCTATACCGCTTCCGCCGTATTCTCTGGTTCTCGCCTTATCCACTTTATAGAATTTATCCCAGATATTTTCGATATCTTCCTTCGGGATTTTTTTACCTGTATTGAATACGCTTACTCTGACACAGCCTTCTTTTTCCGTATACCGCACATCAATGTGCTTTTCAACCTCCGCATGCTTCATTGCGTTGCTTAACTAATTCGTAAGTACCTCTTCTACTTTGAATTCATCTGCCCATACATAGACGTCT
>JBJELL010000401.1:2782-5376 GCA_051879115.1 Lachnospiraceae bacterium | reverse complement strand
TTAAAATTAAACGCTGAAGATAATTTAGCATACGCTGCCTAGTTGCAGCAGTCTGACCTAGGGCACTCACACCTTAGGACCCAGGCTTCGACCATGTGAGAAACGACTTATGCTAAGCTTTGCACATAAGGGCGTATGATGAAGCTACTAAAGCGGTAACTGTGTCTGTGCAGGTGCCGTAGAGGGAATGAAAAAACACGGACTACACTCGTAGAAGTACAGGGGATTTGTTTTTGGACACGGGTTCGACTCCCGTCTACTCCATTGAAAAAGCCGGGAACGTTGTTTTCCGGCATTCTTATTTTTCTATGAAGATTTCCTTATTCTGCTGGCAAAAAAAGATAAAATGTGCTACATTGTTAATCGCAAAAAGATAAAAGGAGTGATAGTATGGCAGCAAGAAAAAAGAAATCAAAATTAATAGGAGTAATAATTCTTCTTATTGTAATCATCGTAATCGGTCTGATTCTGCGTTTCGTAGTGTATGACAAGGCAAAAGCAAAGATTACCTCAGCCATTGCCACAAAGCTCTTAGAAGAGCAGATGCCGGAAGGCGTATCACAACAGCAGGTTGAAACCGCCCAGCAGATATATGATTCCCTTAGTAATGAAGACAGGGGAAAAGTAGAGGATTTGATTGAGAGTAAGGTAGATGCAAAAACAGTTGCAGACGTAAGTACATATCTGAAAAATAACGACAAAGAAGGACTAAAAGAATATGTAAAAAGCACCTTTTCAGAACAGGAAATTCAGGAAATCAGGGATTTGTATCAGAAATACCAGTAAAATAAAAAGTAAATAAAATTGCGTAAAATGAGGATACTCTTAGAATAATTGTATGAGAGTTATCCTCCTTTTCTTTTTGAACAGGACAGACATATGTCCACTGGATGTGTTATGATATGCTCATATAATGAGAAATATGAGAGCAGAAGGAACAGGAGGAGAAGCTATGAGCAAATCCATTCAAAAGAAAAACCGGCTTTTAGATATCTTTTACAGACTTATGAGAGGGGAAAAGATTTCTGTGCAAAATCTTGCTCATGAATATGAAGTCTCGACAAAAAGTATTTCAAGAGATATCAATGAAATTAAAAATTTCCTAAGTGAAAACAGAGAAGTCGTAGGAAATACAGAGTTAAAATATATGTCAGGTGACAAAGCCTATTCTTTAGAATTTGATGGCTTTTTATTGAATAAAGAGTTGATGGCAGTTATAAAAATGATGATTGGAACCCGGGCATTTAGCAAGATAGAATTGCTGGGAATTGTAGAAAAGCTGAGAAAATTCACGACTCAAAAAGATGAGATTATGATGAAGCAGTTGATTGAAAAAGAAATGTATCATTATAATCAGGTAAAACATGATTGTAATAGTGTGATAGACCAAATCTGGAAGTTAACAAAATGCATCAATCAACAAATAGAAATCACCATTAGTTATTATAAAATGAACCGGGAAATGGTAGAGCGTAGAATCAAACCTTTGGCAATTATGTTTTCAGAGTATTATTATTATCTGATTGCCTATCACAGTGATACAGAAGAGTATGAACCAATTTATTACCGGGTGGACCGCATTACTAAAATTGTGGAGCATAGAAGCAGATTCAAGTTAGAGGAAAAGTACCGTTTTGATGAAGGAGAATTGAGAGAAAAGATTCAGTTCATGTTTCCCGGAAAATGCAGGAGAATTAAGTTTGAATTCACAGGACCTTCGGTGCAGGCGGTTTTAGATAAACTTCCAACGGCTAACATCATAGATGTAAGAGGGAATACAAAGATTATTGAAGCACAGACCTATGGAACAGGAATCAATATGTTTTTACTATCTCAGGGGAGCTGGGTAAAAGTGTTAGAACCTCAGGAATTGGTAGATGAAATGAAAAATGAGATAGAAAAAATGAAAAAAATGTATTAGGAATAGAAAAACAGGACGAATGGAAATACACCATCCGTCCTGTTTTTTTGGAAAAATTTTTAGTAGGACATACCTTTGTCTGCCCGGTTTGATAACTTATAAATGGAGTTAGAGTTCTTTTGGCGGGATATATTCTACTAAATCATGTAGGTCACATTCCAGAACGTAACAGAGCCTTTTAAGAATGTCGATGTCTAGACGCTGAAGTTTGTTATCACGGTAATTCCGAAGTTGTGTTCGCTGCATTTCTGTGCGGAAGGATAACTGATTCATGGAGACATTTTTTTCTTCTAAAAGTTCTGCTAAATGGAGCTTAATCTCGCCATAATCTTCTCCATTGGGTGGAAGCTGACGTAAAGGGTTTTCTTTTTTTGGCATAATACACCTCCAAATACATTCTATTTTATGCAGAATGTATTTGTAAGATTCATAAGAATAAGAGGTATTTAAATATGGGTATATATAATACCAAATCAAAGGAGGAATAAAGTGAGAAGTGTTATTAGAGAAAAGACATATGCAGTAGAGGATATTTGTGAAAAATGTGCAGATAAGATTAATATTAAGGAGCATATAGAGTTAAAAGATTATCTGGTCTATATCAGTGGAAGAGGCGAATTGACTGCGGTAAGAAAGGATATGGGAGGTGAAAAGACCATATCTGTAGAAAATA
>JBJELL010000401.1:0-2682 GCA_051879115.1 Lachnospiraceae bacterium | reverse complement strand
TTGACTGCGGTAAGAAAGGATATGGGAGGTGAAAAGACCATATCTGTAGAAAATAGGGGATTGGAATTATCCTCTTCAAAACAAAATATATGTGGTTATGACAAATATATTTATGTTTTCGATGAGGAGAACGATACCATACAAAAGATTGATGTTGACACAGATGAGAGGACAGAAATAGATTTGATGAGTGGAGGAAATTCGGGGAGTATTTATTCTGTTCATGGAATGGATTTTAAAGCACAGTGTAATGATAAGTATTTATTATACACAGGAGAAAGGAAATATTATGTTGTAAATCTGGAAACCGAAAGTACAAGTCTGGTAAAAGGAGCAAGGTACTGGAGTAGTTTACGCTTAGTGGGAGATAGAATCTATTATACAAAAGAAAGAGAATGTTTTTTTTATGATATTGCAACAAAAAAATCAAAGAAATTATGTGAAATTCCTGAGGAAGAAGAGGAATTTTCATATAGAATTCCGCTCGGAGTTTGGGATAATTGCACTTTGGGTTATGACGACCCTGTCGGAGAAATCTATGAGGGTAAATTGTTTGTAGCCGGTTACAATGAAGAGGAAGATGAACATAGATACTATGTAATAGATTTAGAAACCGGTAAAATAGAAGAAAATACTCTTGAAGTAGAAGTGGATACGACAGAATGTGCGTCAAAGGTCATGAAATATGGCAGCATGTTCTATGCAACAGAGAGTGATGAACCTATGCTGGTGCGTTTTAATATGCTTACAGGTGAAAGTAGGGTATTAGAAGAGGATACGCTCTGTGTAGATTCCGGTACAAGCGGTGGATTGTTCCGGTCAAGTACCTATTATGCAGCAAGTGAGATAAAGATTGTTGGAAAATGGCTCTATTATGAAAGCTCACAAGATGAGAGAATCCACAGGATACCGATAGAAGGTGGAAACCATGTTGTAATTTCTAGGCAATAGCATGGAGAAGAAAAAAGGAAATTTATCTGATTGGTGCTATAGCTGGAATCATTTTATCTATTATTTCTTCAGTATCCGTAGGAAGTGTAGAGGCTCAGGCTGTAGGCGGGGTGGTAGATATTGAAATTGAAAGAAAGATTCATTCGTTTTGCTTTTTTTAGGTGTGAAAATATTATTTGTAAATTAAATATAAATATGGTATACTTTTATATGGTTATAATTATAACCATATAAAAGTAAGGTGAGATGCTTTTTAGATATAGTAATAAGTAAGAAAGAGAGATTAAATATGTCAGATTTACCAACAACCGTATTAGGAAAGACAGAATTAGTAAACTTAGTAGGAAACATGGTGGATTGCTACAAAGAAACAAAGATGAAAGAATAAAGTCTGGCAAGTACATAAAGGATAATAAGAGACAAACCGATTAGTTACTATGAGGAAGGTGACGATAGTGAGTATAGTAATAGGTTCATTTAATATTCGAGATTTGAACTTTTCAAATGAGAATAAAGATGGAGAAACACAGAAAAGAGATTTTCCATTAATTGCTGATATGATAATAAAAGAGGGGTTTGATGTTGTTGCCATTCAAGAAGTAAATTCTCCTATGGCATTGGAGCGAGTTGTCTTTTATTTAAATAAAAAGAAGAATCTTCTGCACGAATGGGAATGTGATGCGAGTGGTAAAGCTGCTACAACTAATAATGATCCAGAGGGATATGGGTTTATATGGAATAAAAGGCGTATAAGACTAATGGAAATTCCGGGAAAAAATAATCCGACTTTTTATAACAGTGCAGGCGGCAAAAATGTTATTAGACCTCCATATTATGGTAGGTTCACAACAAGAGGGTTACCAGGTGGATCCAATTGTGAAATAAGATTAGTCAATACACATATTCATGATGCTAGTAAGGAATTAGATCGTATTGCAGAATTTGATGTTTTAGTTAAGCAGGTGTTGCCTAGAATATGTGATCATAATGAACTGCCAGTACTTAATGAAATGATGCCAGCTTATACTTTTTTGCTTGGTGATTATAATCTTAGGCTAGATAAAGGAGAAAGAGCAGAAATCCGAATAGAAAGTATTACACCGACTGCATATACAAAAAGAAAACGATATTTTAAGACTGTTCAGGAAGAAAAAACCTCATTGAAAACAGTCAAAACTGTTGATGAGAATTCAGATTTGAGAGATTGCTATAAAAGTAACTATGATCATTTTACCTATGAGTTTGATTTGATTAGAAAGCTTAATCTGCATGAAGAGCGTGTTGAGGCTTTAGGAAAGTATTTTGGAAAAGAAAAATCGGCTCAAGAAATGTTGCGATTATATCGTGAAAAAGTTTCTGATCATGTGCCAATAAAAATGACGGTGGAATTAACATAAGAATGGAAGGATGAGTTGGGGATGAATAATGAGATACAAAAGATGGATAAGCATACTGAAGTGGAAAAAAGACAAGCTGCTTATGCATTAAATATGTGTACAGTTTCGGTTTCTCAGATTGTAGATTATAACGATGTTTATATTATGGAACAGGAATATGAAGCGATACTGAACAACTTGAACCTTAAGCAAATGCCAAAAGATGAGGCTTTACTTAGAATACTTTCGGAAATTATGAATACAATTACATTTTTTCGTATTCAAGATATTAGAAAAAAGAAAATTGAAAAGAAATATGAATCGCGTATGAAGAATGCGATTTGGTCTGCAGTTC
>JBJELL010000400.1:0-5438 GCA_051879115.1 Lachnospiraceae bacterium | reverse complement strand
GTCATAATGATAATCTTGTGATAACGAAGTTTTGTAATATCAAAATCATCGTGGATACCGGTTCCAAATGCCGTAATCATGGCTTTGATTTCCGCATTTCCATAGATTCTGTCAAGTCTTGCTTTTTCTACGTTTAGGATTTTTCCACGAAGAGGAAGGATTGCCTGGGTCGCACGGCTTCTTGCTGTCTTAGCAGAACCACCGGCAGAATCTCCCTCTACGATATAGATTTCACAGTTCTTAGGGTCTTTATCAGAACAGTCTGCTAATTTTCCCGGAAGAGACATTCCCTCTAGTGCTGTCTTTCTTCTCGTTAAATCACGGGCTTTTCTTGCTGCCTCCCTTGCACGTTGTGCAAGAAGTGATTTTTCGCAGATAGTCTTTGCAACAGAAGGATTCTGCTCTAAGAAATAAGTAAGCTGTTCACTTACAATACTGTCCACCGCTCCACGAGCTTCACTGTTGCCTAATTTCTGCTTTGTCTGTCCTTCAAACTGAGGTTCTTCTATCTTGATACTGATGATTGCAGTCAATCCTTCCCGGATATCATCACCGGAAAGAGCTGCATCACTGTCTTTTAAAATCTTATTTGCTCTCGCATAGTTATTAAATGTCTTTGTCAATGCATTACGGAATCCCGCTAAATGAGTACCGCCTTCCGGCGTAATAATGTTATTGACAAAACTATAAGAAGCATCATTGTAGGAATCGTTATGCTGCATTGCCACTTCTACATAGACATTATCCTTTGTTCCTTCACAATAGATAACCTCCGGATACAATGCTTCTTTGCTCTTATTCAGATAAGTTACAAATTCCTTAATACCACCAGCATAGTGGAATTCTTTGTCTGTCATAGGATCTGTTCTCTTATCCATTAACCGGATACGCAAATCTTTTGTTAAGAATGCTGTCTCACGAAGTCTCTGTTTTAAAATATCATAATCATATACTGTTTCTTCAAAAATCGTATCATCCGGTAAAAATGTAACTTTCGTTCCCGTAAGATTCTCATCACAGGTTCCGACTTCTTTTAATGGATACATGGTTTTTCCACGTTCATATCTCTGCTGATAGATTTTTCCACCGGAAAAAATCTGAACCTCTAACCAGGTAGAAAGTGCATTTACTACAGAAGCTCCTACTCCGTGGAGTCCTCCTGATACCTTATATCCTCCACCGCCGAATTTTCCTCCGGCATGTAGGACGGTAAATACAACTTCCACCGCCGGCAGTCCTGCTTTGTGGTTAATTCCGATTGGAATACCTCTTCCATCATCTACTACTGTGATGGAATTATCTTCATTGATGGTTACCTCAATGTTATCACAATATCCTGCCAATGCCTCATCTACGGAATTGTCCACAATCTCATATACAAGGTGGTGTAATCCTCTCGAAGATGTACTTCCGATATACATACCCGGTCTCTTGCGGACAGCCTCCAGTCCTTCTAAAATTTGTATTTGGTCTGCTCCGTATTCAGCGCTCATTGAAATCCTCCTGTTCACGCAAAGTGTTATAACTCATTTTTTTCTGTTACCACACCATCTACGACATTAAAAATCTTATTTATTTCAAATCTGTTACGAATAAATTCGTCTAATCCGGTACATGTTATAATCGTCTGAATATCGTGAATACTGTTTAACAGATAATTTTGTCTGTTGCTGTCTAATTCTGATAAAACATCATCTAACAATAACACCGGTGTCTCATGGATGCTTTTTTTCACCAATTCAATCTCTGCTAATTTCAGGGAAAGAGCACTTGTCCGCTGTTGTCCCTGAGAACCATATTTTCTAATATCAATATCTGATACAGAAAAAAGCATATCATCTCTGTGAGGTCCTACAGAAGTCTGGCAGTATTTTAAATCTCTTTCTTTTGCACGATTTAATTCGTCCTGAAAAAAGGCATCATCTATATTTGGTTCGTATTTTAGAATCAGTTCTTCTTTATCCCCCGATATTCTTTTGTGGATATTTAATACAATTTCATTTAATTCGTGGATAAAGGTATTTCTTCTTTGAATAATTCTTTTGCCATATTCTAATAACTGCTCATCCCAGATTGGAAGTGTCTCTTTTAAATCCGGACGAAATACGATATCTTTTAATAATTTATTTCTCTGATTTAGTATTTTATTGTATTTTAACAAATCAGAAAGGTATATTTTGTCTAATTGACAGAGTTCGGAATCTAAAAATCTTCTTCTCTCCGAAGGTCCGTTTTTGATAATATTCAAATCCTCTGGTGAAAAAAATACAATATTTAAAATTCCAAACAACTCACTGGCTTTTTTTAGAGGAACTTTGTTGATAGCAATTCCTTTGGTCTTATTTTTTTTCATATGTACATCAATCTGATATTCCATATGATTTCTCATAACCACTGTTTTTATATGAGCTTCTTCCTGCCCGAATCTTATCATTTCCCGGTCCTTGCTTCCCTTGTGGGATTTGGTTGTACCGCAGACAGACACTGCCTCTAAGATATTTGTTTTTCCCTGGGCATTATCCCCATATAAAATATTGGTTCCTATATCAAATTTTAAATCCAGATTTTCATAATTACGGAATTGATCTAATTCTATAGATTTTATATACATGACTCTACCGTAAAAGAATTCCCTTCGTAAGTTACCACATCACCAGCGTGCAGCTTCTTTCCACGCTGATACTCTGTTTCTCCATTGACCTTGACACACCCATCCTGGATGATAAACTTTGCATCCACGCCGGAATCTACAAGTCCGGCAAGTTTCAAAGCCTGTCCTAACTTGATATATTCATCTTTGATTCTAATTGTTTCCATAAATCAGATTAAGCTCCTTAGTTTGATGAATTATTAAAATTAACCGGTAAAATCAGATAGATAAAACTTCCATTGTCATCTTTGATAAAGCAAGGTGCCTTTGGATTTACCATATAGAGGGTAACTTCTTCTTCATCAATGACACGAAGTGCATCTATAAAGAATTTTGGATTGAATCCAATCAAAATATCTTTTCCTTCTTTTTGGATATCTATATCTTCATTCATAGAACCGATAAAGGACTGAATCTTTAATTCCATATTTCCATCGGTAACATTCATAATAATTGGCTTTTTATCTCCTTCTTTTACAAGAAGAGTTGCTCTGTCGATACAGCTTAACAGTTCTTTTTTATTGATATGAATCTTTGTCTCATAATCAGAAGAGAGCATCTGCTCAATTCTAAAATACTCTCCCTCTATCAGACGGGATACCACTGTGGTCTGTTCAAATTCAAACACCACATGGTTATCTGCTAAGAAGATATCCACAGTCTCATCCGTTGTTCCAGGAATAATCTTGCTGATTTCCTGTAAGGTTTTACCCGGAACGACTACTTTTCGGTATTCATAGTTATCCTTTAATTCTATATTACGGATAGAGATACGATGTCCGTCTAAGGATACTACCTTTAACTGGTTTTCATTTATTTCAAATAATTCACCGGTCATCAGCTTATTGTTGTCATTATCCGAAATAGAGAAGATAGTCTGACGAATGACTTCTTTTAGAGTAAACTGTGACATTGTAATCGGTTCTTTTCTTTCGATATATGGAATATAGGAGAAATCTTCTCCCGATTTACCAACAATATTGAATTTAGCTTTTTCACAGGTAATGATTGTTTTAAAGGATTCGTCTGTTTCGATTAAAACATCATTATCAGGAAGTTTTCTTACGATTTCTGAAAAAATCTTGGCATCTAATGCGATAATTCCGTTTTCTTCAATCGTACCTTCTATAATTGTTTCAATACCCAGTTCCATATCATTTGCGATTAATTTGATTTCATCTGAAGAAGCATCAATTAAGATACATTCTAAGATTGCCATTGTGGTTCTGGTAGGTACCGCTTTTGATACAATATTAACTCCATGCAATAAATTCGATTTGGAACAGATTAGTCTCATGTTGTGAATAACTCCTTCCTGGCTATAAAATAAATAATAATAATTAGAAATTAAAAGTCTTCTTCTTAGGGCATGTTTATAAGTGAATAACTTCTGAAAACGGCTAAAATTAAGGCTTTCAGAAAGAAAATCAACTTTATAACCCTGTTAAAACCCTGTAGATTTCAAATTGAAGAATTGTGAATAACTTCATTAATTTGGATTAATCTTTTTCTTAATGGTATCGATTGAGTTCTTAATGCTCTCATTGGAACTGTATTCATCCGTGATTTTGTTGATACCGTGTATAATTGTGGAATGGTCTCTTCCTCCAAGAAGATTTCCAATATTATCTAAGGAAGCAGAGGTCATATTTTTGCAAAGATACATGGCAATCTGCCTTGGTTTTGCAATGTCATTGCTTCTGCTCTTAGATACAATCTGATCTAAGGTAATGTTAAAGTGTTCACATACTACATCTATAATCAGTTGTGGTGTAATCTCTTTCGGACTGTCAGGAGAAATAATGTTTTGTAATTCCTGAACTGCCACATCCATTGTAATCTTTGTATGTTCTAAATTAGAGTAGGCAAGGAGTTTATTTAAAGCACCTTCTAACTCTCTGATGTTGGATTTGATATTGGTTGCAATGTAATCTAAGATTTCATCGTCTAACTCAAAGTCATCCATATCTTTTTTGCGGCGTAAAATAGCCATTCTTGTCTCATAATCAGGAGAACCGATATCGGTGATCAGTCCCCATTCAAATCTTGAACGGATTCTTTCCTCTAAAGTCTCCATATCTTTTGGAGGTTTATCGGAAGATATAATGATGGCTTTCTTTGCCATGTGTAATTCATTAAAAGTATGGAAGAATTCTTCCTGTGTACTTTCTTTTCCTATAATAAATTGAATATCGTCAATTAGGAGTACATCAATATTGCGGTACTTTTCACGGAATTTGTTCATGGAAGAATTGTTTCCGTTACGGATAGAGTCAATCAGTTCATTTGTAAATATTTCAGAAGATACATATAATACCTTCATTTCAGGATTGTTTGTCTGAATGAAGTGAGCAATAGAATGCATTAAATGGGTCTTGCCCAGTCCTACACCTCCATAGAGGAAGAGGGGGTTGTAGACCTCACCAGGTGATTCTGCAACAGCAAGAGAAGCAGCATACGCTAACTTATTGTTATTGCCAACGACAAAGGTATCAAATGTATAGTTTGGATTTAACCCGGAGGTTGTCCCACTGTTGTCTGTCTCTGTAATGTTTTTTGCCTTATAAGGCTTTATTTTCTTGGTCTGTTCCGGAAGGATAAATTCGATTTCATAGTCAGTTCCGGTAATCTCTGCAACGGCAACACGGATTGGAAGCAGATATTTTTTTGTAATATAGCTGAGTCCAATCTGTTCGTCCGGCACTAAAATATATAATTTATTACCTTCTACCGCGAATACGGAAAGAGGTTTTAACCATGCATTAAAAGAAACTTCCGAAATATCGTG
>JBJELL010000399.1:0-5444 GCA_051879115.1 Lachnospiraceae bacterium | reverse complement strand
CTCTATCAACGATGATTTTGGGAGTGAATTTGAAGTGAAATCAATGAAGCGTGCCCTATTGTCGTTTTGTGGATTTTTGATTTTTGGACTTTTTTGGCTGCTTATGGAAAATGGGTATTTACCTTATGTCAGGATGAATGCATGGATTTCTAATATGCTATCTTTGTGGCTTTTGATTGCCGTATCCTATTATTGGTGTCTTTTTTCAATTTCAAAGTTAAGAAACAGCGGATTCTGGTCCAGACGGGTGAGTGGCATACTGGCTGTTCCGTTTATATTATCGGGAATCCTATGCCTTGTATCACCGATTACAGGATGGGTATTTACCATTGATGCAGATGGAATTTACCATCGGGGGCCACTTTTTATGATACTTTCAGCCCTTGGATTTTTTTACGATATTCTTGTGGCTGTTCAGGCGTTGGTGTCTGGTTTGAAAGAAAAGCAGGCGGAAAGAAAGAAGATGTGCAGGCTGATTGGCATTTATATTATTTTTCCTATCACTGCTAGCATCATACAGATATATTATTCCGGTATGCCGATTATGGCACCGGCGATTGTTACCGGTTTCTTTCTTGTCTTTGTCAATATGCAGAGAGCACAGATTAACATCGATGCCCTCACCGGTTTGAATAATAGAAGAAGTGCATTTCATTATTTAGAGGAACAGATTCGTGCGTCGGGAAAAAATCATTCAGCGGTGGTATATATGTTAGATGTCGATTCGTTCAAACAGATTAATGACAACTTTGGCCATGTGGAGGGAGACCGGGCGCTCAGTGCCATCGGTACGGCATTAAAAAAGTTAAGACAAAGATACGGTGTTTTTGTTGCACGTTATGGCGGAGATGAATTCATGATTATTGAAGGATATCAATGCCATGTAACGAGTGAAACGTTGATAGATTCTTTGCGGGAAATATTGAGCAGACAGTGCGAAGAAGATGGATTTGCATATGATATATCCATATCTGTTGGATATGCAAAATCAGAAACATCGGATACAGAAGCAGAGCAGCTTGTTCGACAGGCAGACCGGATGCTCTATGAAGAAAAACGCCGTTATCACAGTATGGAAAAATAATAGTAACTTTTAAGGGACTGTTGCAAAATGATTTCTAGCAGTATTGCTACATTATTTTGTAACAGTTCTTTTTTATGTAAAAAATACCATCTGTAAAAAAGTATTGACAGCAGGCACAGATTATGGTAAGTCTTGTATGACAAAAGTTATATAAGACTAACTTGAAGATAAATTTAAGAGATGGAGGAACCAAAAGATGAATATCGAGAAGAAAAAAAGAAGTCCTTTTCGGCTGTTCTGGCTGTTGGGGGGACTGTTATGCATGGGACTGGGAACGATTGGAGTGGCACTTCCGATTCTGCCTACTGTGCCTTTTTATATGGCAACGGTTTTTTGCTTTGCCAAAAGTTCAAAACGATTGCATGATTGGTTTTTAGGGACAAACCTTTATAAAAGACATCTGCAAAGTTTTGCAGAAAAGAAAGAAATGACAAAAAGAACGAAGTGTTCCGTTATTGGAACCGTAACCCTTGTCATGGCACTGGCCTTTATTATGATGAGGGATGTTCCTGTTGGACGACTTTGTCTTGCCATTGTCTGGGTGTGTCATGTGCTGTACTTTGTCCTAAGAGTAAAGACATGCGAGGAGTTGAATTATGATTAAGAAAAGATTGGTAGAACTATTGTCCCATACGAAAAAATACATTGCATACAATGTGTTGTTTCAGTGGATGACACTAATGGCACAGATTGTTGTTGTATTTACCATCGCAGGACTTTTGCAGAGAGTTCTCGATAACGGATTTCAATATGGAAGCCATACAACGGCAACCCTCATTTTAGTGACAGCCTTGGGAATCCGTTTTGTCTGTGACCGACTTGCAGCCAAGGCTTCTTATCAGGCAAGTGTGGATGTCAAACAGATTCTGAGGAATAAGATTTATGAAAAACTTCTGCGTCTTGGAACTTCTTATCGGGAAAAGGCCTCCACAGCAGAGGTCATACAGATGAGTGCAGAAGGGGTGGAGCAGTTAGAGGTATATTTCGGAAAATATCTTCCACAGTTATGTTACAGTCTGCTTGCTCCGCTTACGCTCTTTGTGGTGTTGTCTTTTGTGAACTTGAAAGCGAGTCTAATTCTGTTAATCTGTGTACCTTTAATTCCCCTTTCCATTGTTGCGGTACAAAAGATTGCAAAAAAACTGTTAGACCGGTACTGGGGAATGTACACCGGGCTTGGAGATTCCTTTTTAGAGAACTTACAGGGACTGACCACCTTAAAAATCTATCAGGCAGATGAGAAAAAGGCACAGGAGATGGATGAAGAAGCACAGAATTTCAGAAAGATTACCATGAAGGTTCTCACCATGCAGTTGAATTCCACTAGTGTGATGGACATTATTGCCTACGGTGGGGCTGCGGTTGGAATGACGGTGGCAATCATGGAATTTAGTAAAGGCAATCTGGACTTTTTTGGCGTATTTGTGATTCTGCTCTTAGCCTCGGAATTCTTTATTCCTCTTCGTCTTCTGGGTTCTTTTTTCCATATTGCCATGAACGGGATGGCAGCAAGTGATAAGATTTTTGGTCTGCTGGATTTACCGGAACCACAGCAGGGCATCGCTGTGTTAGATAGAGCAGAGGGGATGGATATTTCGTTAAAAGAAGTATCCTTTTCCTATGAAAAAGAAAGAGAGATTCTGCACAGGGTGAACATGGAGATACCGAACCATGCCCTGATTTCCATTGTGGGAGAGTCCGGTTGCGGCAAGAGTACGATAGCAGGAATCTTAACGGGGAAGAATAAGGAATATCAGGGGGAGATTTCCATTGGAGGACTTCCTCTTTGCGAAATCAGTGAAGAGAGCCTTTTAAAAGAGATTACGCTGGTGACACACAACAGTTACCTATTCAAAGGAACGGTAGAGGAAAACTTAAAGATGGCAAAGCCGGATGCCAAAAAAGAAGAATTAGAAGAGGTATTAAGACTCGTCAACCTCTATGATTTTTTACAGAGCCGTCAGGGATTAGAGACAAAGTTAGAGGAAAAGGGAGCGAACTTTTCCGGGGGACAGTGTCAAAGGATTGCTCTTGCAAGAGCACTTTTACATGATACGCCGATGTACATCTTTGATGAGGCAACCTCTAATATCGATGCAGGAAGTGAGGCTGTGATTATGGAGGTTATCTCTGAACTGGCAAAGCGTAAGACCGTTCTTTTGATTTCCCACAGATTGGAAAATGTAGTAGGTTCTGACTGTATCTACTATCTTGCCAAAGGAAGTGTCCGTGAATGTGGAACCCATAAAGAACTGATGAAGAAAAAGGGAGGATACTGCAAGTTATACAGTACCCAGAAGCGTTTGGAAGAATACGGACAAAGATATGAAAGCAGTTATGACAGGAGGAAGAATGCATGAACAGTATGAAGAAAGAAAAGAAGAAAAGACGAAGCGGTATTCAGATTATGGGAGCTTTGATTCGTCTGGTAGGTCCTCTGTTACATATCATGATTGGGGCAGTGATACTGGGAACAGCGGGATATTTATGTGCAATTTTTCTGACCATCTTTGCCGGGACGGCGGTATTAAAGGGGATGTCTGTTCCAGTGGAATTTCTCTCTTCTCTTACCGTTGGAAGGGTCTGCATCTGGATGGGAGTGCTTGCAGTCTTGCGGGGAATTCTGCACTACGCAGAACAGTATTGTAATCATTTTATTGCCTTCAAACTTTTAGCAATCATCAGGCATAAGGTATTTGCCGCCTTAAGAAAGCTGTGTCCTGCAAAGTTAGAAGGAAAGGATAAGGGAAATCTGATTTCTGTTATTACGACGGATATTGAATTGTTAGAGGTATTCTATGCCCATACCATATCCCCTATCGCCATTGCGGTGCTTACCTCTGTCTGTATGCTGATCTTTTTTGGAAACTATCATGGCTATGCAGCCCTTTTAGCAGCAGGTGCATACCTTTTTGTAGGAGCTGTTATTCCTTTGTGGAATGGAAAAAAGGGAAATCAGAAGGGAATGGAATTCAGAGAAGGATTTGGAGAATTGAATTCTTTTTTGCTCGATTCCTTAAGAGGACTTGATGAAACCCTTCAATACGGACAGGGAGAAGAGAGAAAGAGACAGATAAAGGAACGTTCCGTCAGACTGAGCGGATTACAAAAAGAACTAAGCCGTATGGAAGGAAGGGGACGTTCTCTTACGAATGGTGTGATTTTAATCGCATCCTTTTCCATGCTGTTTTTGATGCTGCATCTGTATGAGATAAGAGCAGTAGGATTCGATGGGGTGGTGCTTTGTACCATTGCCATGATGGGTTCCTTTGGTCCGGTGGTGGCACTGTCGAATCTTTCCAATAACCTTACCCAGACCTTAGCAAGTGGGGAACGGGTGCTGTCAATCTTAGAAGAAGAACCGTTGGTAGAAGAGATTCAGGAAAACCATCTTTCGGTAAAAAGTACTGTGGGATTTGCCGGAGCACAGCTAAAGCATGTCTCCTTTTCCTACCCGAATCAGGAGGTGGAAGAACCGATTCTAAAAGACTGCAATCTGTTCATAAAACCGGGAAAGGTTACCGGAATCTTAGGAGAAAGCGGCTGTGGCAAGTCTACCATGTTAAAACTCCTTATGCGGTTCTGGAAGGCAGACTCCGGCGAAGTATACGTAGATAAGAGAAATGTGGAGCAGATTCCAACGAAAGAATTAAGAGATATGGAATCCTATGTAACCCAGCAGACCCATTTGTTTCACGACTCCATTGCCAATAACATAGCCATCGGAAAAGAAGATGCCAGTCGTTTAGAAATTATAGAGGCGGCAAAGAAAGCGTCTATTCATGAATTTATCATGGGTCTTCCAAAGGGATATGACACTCCGGTAGGAGAGTTAGGAGACACCTTATCAGGAGGAGAGAAACAGCGTATCGGATTAGCAAGGGCGTTTCTGCACGATGCACCGCTCTTACTCTTAGATGAGCCTACCAGTAATCTGGACTCCTTAAATGAAGGAGTGATTCTGAAATCCTTAGAAGCGGAGGCGGATAAAAAGACGGTTGTATTAGTGTCACACAGAGAGTCTACCATGGGATTTGCAGATATGATATACAAGGTAGAAACTTCCTAGAAAATGTGCCAGATTGATATGGTTTCATGTCTCCTACATTTAGAGCCTTCCATTATTCAGTGGCGGGTTCTTTCTTTTTTTTGTATAAATAATATGATATAATGAGCACAAGAGAGTCAACATGCTGGCATGATTGACGAACGGCGAATGTTGATCATGTGCCGGTTTTGCACATGATATAATAAGCTAAAGAGAGACATGGGAAGAGAAAAAGGAATGGAGGGTCATTTATGAAAAAATGGAAGAGAAGGCTGGTTGTTCTTCTGACACTGGTTATGTTAATAAGTATAA
>JBJELL010000398.1:0-5464 GCA_051879115.1 Lachnospiraceae bacterium | reverse complement strand
AAGAAAAGGATGTGCCGCTTCTTGGCACGGATAAGAAGACCTCCAGTTTTATGGCGGAACTGATTTTGTGTTTAAGTGAAGAATTAGCTCCATGTGTCACCATTCACGGAGTGCTGGTGGATGTCTATGGTGAAGGTCTTTTGATTACCGGCGAGAGCGGAATCGGTAAGAGTGAGGCGGCGCTGGAGTTAATCCGGCGCGGACATCGTCTTGTGACGGATGATGTGGTAGAGATCCGCAAAATCAACGAACACACACTGGTTGGAACCTCACCGGATATCACGAGACATTTTATTGAGCTTCGAGGTATCGGAATTGTGGATGTAAAAACCTTATTCGGTGTAGAAGCCGTCAAAGAAAAGCAGAATATTGATTTAGTCATCCAGTTAGAGGATTGGAAAAAAGATAACGAGTATGACCGCCTCGGTTTAGAAGAGGAATACACGGAGATTCTTGGCAACAAAGTAGTCTGCCATTCCCTACCGATTCGACCGGGACGAAATCTTGCTGTTATCTGTGAATCGGCAGCAGTCAACCACAGACAGAAGAAGATGGGTTACAATGCTGCACAGGAGCTGTACCGCCGTGTACAGGAGAACTTAAATAAAAAAGATGATGATGATGAATAAAGACAGTAAAAGAGGTAATAAAATGGAAAGAGCAAATGCGTGGAAAAAATATCCGCAGGGAGAAAAAAGAGAAGAAGTATTTCAGTTTGCTGAGGGATATCGCAGATTTTTATCCGACTGTAAGACAGAGAGAGAATGTGCCGCTTATTTTGAAACAAAAGCAAAGGAAGCCGGCTATATATTATTAGAAGATGCAATCAAAGAAAAGAAGACTTTAAAACCGGGAGACAAGGTCTATGCAAATCAGATGGGAAAATCCATCGCCATGTTTATAATCGGAAAAGAACCGATGGAAAAGGGAATGAATATCTTAGGTGCCCATATTGATTCTCCAAGACTTGACTTAAAACAGGTGCCGCTCTATGAAGATACGGAACTTGCCATGTTAGACACCCACTATTACGGCGGTGTGAAGAAATACCAGTGGGTAACACTTCCATTGGCACTGCATGGTGTCATTGCTAAAAAAGACGGAAGTGTAGTGAATATCAGTATCGGAGATAAAGAGGATGATCCGGTATTCGGTATCAGTGATTTATTGATTCACTTATCTGCTGACCAGTTAGAAAAAAAGGCAGGAAAGGTCATTGAAGGAGAAAATCTAGATATCTTAATTGCCAGCATTCCGGCAGAAGAAGAGGATAAGGAAAAGGTAAAAGAGGCAGTCAAAGCCAATGTATTAGATATCCTTTTAAAAGAATATGGAATGGAAGAAGAAGACTTCCTATCCGCAGAGATTGAGGCTGTTCCGGCAGGAGCTGCAAGAGATTACGGATTTGACCGTTCCATGATTATGGGATATGGACACGATGACCGTGTCTGTGCCTATCCATCCTTTATGGCAATGCTTGAGATGGATGTGCCGGAAAGAACAAGCGTATGTCTGTTGGTAGATAAAGAGGAAATCGGAAGTGTAGGAGCAACCGGAATGCAGTCCCGCTTCTTTGAAAACGCAGTAGCAGAGGTCATGGAACTCTGTGGTCAGTATTCAGAATTGTCACTTCGCAGAACTATGAGCAATTCTAAAATGCTCTCTTCTGATGTCAGTGCTGCTTTCGACCCGAATTATCCGGCAGTGTCCGAAAAGAAGAATTCTGCATACTTTGGAAAAGGACTGGTCTTTAATAAATATACAGGTTCGAGAGGAAAATCCGGTTCTAATGATGCAAATGCAGAATATATGGCACAGCTAAGAGCTATTTTAGATAAAAACGAGGTAGCATTCCAAACCTCTGAACTTGGAAAAGTAGACCAGGGCGGCGGTGGAACCATTGCCTACATTTTAGCAAACTATGGAATGGAAGTAATCGACAGCGGTGTAGCAGTTATGAATATGCATGCACCTTGGGAGATTATCAGTAAGATAGACCTCTATGAGGCATTCCGCGGATATGTGGTATTTTTAAAAGAAGCATAGACAGGAGATAGATTGAGTGAGTGATATTTTTGAAAAAGAATTGCAAAAAGTAATGGACACAGAACGGGTTCTAAAGCAGGAGCCGATGAAAAAACATACAACGTTTCGTGTAGGAGGACCGGCAGAATATTATATGATTCCAAAGCGGGATGAAATAGAAGCACTTATCCGTCTGTGCAATCATTACAATATTCCTTTTCTGATTATCGGAAATGGAAGTAATCTGCTAGTATCTGACCGTGGAATTCGGGGAGCGGTAATTGAAATCGGAAAAGAAATGGATGAGATTCAGATAGAAGGGGAGAGGATAGTCGTACAGGCAGGTGCTCTTTTGTCAAAAACAGCTCACCGGGCGATGAAAGAGAGTCTTACCGGAATGGAATTCGCAGCGGGAATTCCGGGATGTGTCGGCGGAGCCGTTACAATGAATGCCGGAGCCTACGGTGGAGAGATAAAAGACATCTTAAGCTGTGTGACCATTCTGACAAAAGAAGGAGAGGTAAAAAAACTTTCTGCAAAAGAGTTGGAACTGTCTTACCGCCATAGTATTATTTCTGCAAAGGAATATATTGTATTAGATGCAGAATTTGTACTGAAAAAAGGTGAGCGGGAACAGATTGAGAGCCGGATGGAAGAACTGAAGGAAAAAAGAGTGGAAAAACAACCTTTGGAATATCCGAGTGCAGGAAGTACCTTTAAGCGTCCGGAAGGGTATTTTGCGGGCAAGCTGATTATGGATGCAGGACTTCGGGGATTTCAGGTAGGCGGAGCAGCCGTTTCGGAAAAACACTGTGGTTTTGTAATCAATAGAGGAGATGCAACAGCAGCGGATATTTATCAGTTGATACAGGAGGTTCAAAAAGAGGTTTCCCGACGGTTTGGAGTGAAGCTGGAACCGGAAGTGAAAATGGTTGGTGATTTTATATGAAATTCGTAATTGTGACAGGAATGTCCGGGGCAGGTAAGGGAACAGCGGTAAAAATGATGGAGGACATGGGATATTACTGTGTCGATAATCTGCCGATTCCTTTGATGGAAGAATTCGTAGATCTGGCAGTAACCACCAGGGAAGAACTCTCTAAGGTGGCGGTCAGCATTGATATCCGAAGCGGAGATGCCTTAAAAGAACTTCAGGATGTCTTAAACCGTATCCGGGAAAAGGGAATATCTTTTGAGATTCTTTTCTTAGAAGCGGAAGATACGGTGTTGATTAAACGCTATAAGGAGACAAGGAGAAATCATCCCCTTTCTAAAAACGGAAGAATTGATAAGGGAATTGAATTAGAACGTCAGAAGCTGGAATTTATAAAAAAACAGGCGGATTATATCATTGATACAAGCCGTCTGCTCTCAAGAGAGTTAAAGATTGAACTTGAGAAGATTTTTATCAAAGAACAGGAATATAGGAGTCTCTATATTACAGTGCTGTCTTTCGGATTCAAATATGGAATTCCAATCGACTCGGATTTGGTGTTTGATGTACGTTTTCTGCCAAACCCATATTATATAGAAGAACTTCGTCCAAAGACCGGAAATGATATTGAGATTCAGGACTTTGTGATGCAGTACAAAGAAGCCCATGACTTTTTAGATAAATTAGAGGATATGGTGGAATTTCTGATACCGAACTATATTTCAGAGGGAAAGAATCAACTGGTTATCAGTATCGGTTGTACAGGTGGAAAGCACCGTTCCGTAACTTTGGCAAATGAACTGTATAATCGTTTGAAAGACCATGTGGGATATGGAATTAAGATTGAACACAGAGATATAGGAAAAGATGCATTGAGAGGGAAGTAGGAAGAAAATGTCGTTTTCCGGTGATGTAAAAAGAGAACTGACGGAGCATGTCAGCAAGAGCAGGCATTGTCAGTTAGCAGAATTAGCAGCCTTTTTGAACTTTTCAGGAAAAGAAATGCAGGATGAAGAGGGCAGATTTCTTTCCTTTGAGACGGAGAATGAAGGGCTGGTTAGAAAGTACTTTACTTTAGTGAAAAAAACATATAATATTAAGTCATGTATCACGAATGTTGAGGAGAGCCGTATTACAAGAAATCTCTTTCATGAGGATTTGACGGTTAAGGGGAAGTACATTCAGAATGCCTGTTGTAAGCGGGCGTTTATCAGAGGTGCTTTTCTTACATCGGGTTCTATGAGTGACCCGGAGAAATCCTATCATTTTGAGATTGTATGCAGTAGTGAAAAAAAGGCAGCACAGCTTCAGGATATGATTAATAGCTTTGGAATGGAAGCTAAGACGGTACAGAGGAAGAAAAGCTATGTAGTCTATCTGAAAGAAGGCGAACAGATTGTGGATATCCTCAATATTATGGAAGCCCCGGTCGCACTGATGAATCTGGAGAATGTACGCATCTTAAAGGAGATGCGCAACAGCGTGAACCGTAAGGTGAATTGTGAGACGGCGAATATTCATAAGACTGTTTCTGCAGCAGTAAAACAGTTAGAAGACATTAAATATATACAGGATACCATCGGTTTAGAACAGCTCCCGAAACAGCTTCAGGAAATGGCATATGTACGTTTGGAATATCCCGATGCTACATTGAAGGAGCTTGGAACCTATTTAGAACCGCCGGTTGGAAAGTCGGGTGTAAACCACAGACTGAGAAAATTAGGAACGATGGCAGAAGATATTCGATTACACAGGAAGTAATATAAGGAGATACTTATGACAAAGCAGGAAGTGAGAATTGGTTTAGCAGAAGGGTTAGATGTCAGTCCAATCGCATTACTGGTACAGATTGCGAGCAATTATGAGAGTGACGTATTTGTGGAAGTAGAGGAAAAACGTATCAGTGCAAAGAGCATCATGGGAATGATGACCTTAGGACTTCAGGAAGGAAAGACGTTAGTCATTGCGGCAGAGGGAAAAGATGAGGAAGCAGCTGTAAAGGCGCTGACGGACTTTTTGGGCAATTATCAAAAACGGAGCGAAGAATGATGAAAAAATTGTTGTTTGTAATCAATGGACATTCCGGCAAGGGGCAGATAAAGAATAAACTTTTAGAAATTATTGATTTGATGATAAAAGGCGGGTACAGCGTGAATGTGCATACCACGCAGGAAAGAGAAGATGCTACAAAGGTAGTGCGGGAACAGGCGAAGCACTACGATTTGGTTGTATGCAGCGGTGGAGACGGTACTCTAGATGAAGCGGTTACGGGCATGATGCAGAGTGAAGTCCGTACACCACTTGGCTATATCCCGGCAGGAAGTACCAATGACTTTGCCAATTCCCTGAAAATACCAAAAGATATGATACAGGCGGCAAAGACAGCAGTATCCGGAGTACCTTTTTCCTGTGATGTGGGAGAGTTCAATGGAGACTTCTTTATCTATGTGGCGGCATTTGGCATCTTTACAGATGTTTCCTATGCAACCAGTCAGGAACTGAAAA
>JBJELL010000397.1:0-5492 GCA_051879115.1 Lachnospiraceae bacterium | reverse complement strand
CATATCTGTTTCATCATCCATTGGATTTTGATTGTTATTTCCCATATAATATAACCTCCTGATTAAATAATAGCCTGAATATAAAGGTCAGGTCGTTCATTCAAGTCTACAAAATTATTTTTTTCAATCTGAACAACCGGACGTGTGAGACGGTTTGTAATCAATACGATGCGTCCTTTCTGTCCGTTGCTTAGAAGAACATTGTTGTTGACATAGGTATTAGCAATGTGTTCTAAGAAGCAGAGAATGAACTGTGGTTTGTAACGATTGAGCCCTTCTAATTCAAAGGATGCAATGACCTCAAAAGGGCATAGACCCTTGCGGTAACTGCGGTTTGCAGTCATTGCGTCGTAGACATCTGCAATCGCAACAATGGCAGCCACATCGTCAATCTGATTTGCACTAAGTCCGAGAGGATAACCGGAACCGTCACAGCGTTCATGGTGCATTAAGGCAGCATTTTTTATACGCTCGTCTAACGCAGGCTGCTTTTTTAAAATCTCATAACCTAAGCGGGGATGCATTTTTACGATATCGTATTCTTTCGGGGTCAGCTTTCCTTTTTTGGAAATAATTTCATTTGGAATCTGGCACTTTCCAATATCGTGTAGAAGACCTGCAAGAGTCAGGATGTCCAATTCCTCTTCCGGATATCCCATCCACATGCCAAACATACGGGCAATCATGCTGACGTTCAGGCTGTGGGCATAGGTGGAATCGTCAATCTGGCGCATATTGTGCAGATTATCAAACATGGAAATGGTAGTACACTGTTTTCCAAAAAGGCTGACGGATTCAGCAATCAATGCCGCCTGATCAATCGGGTCAGTACGGTTTATCAAATCATTTAAAGAAGATTTAATAAAGCTGATTTTCTTTAAATAATCCTGTTTGAATTTTTGGAAAAGCGGACTTCTTTTCACTTTTTCAGAATAGGACAGATGTGCGGTCTCTGTCTGAGCCATCCGTTCGATTGCTTTTGGAGGAATCAGTCCATCCACAATTTTGATAGATGGAATGTCATAAAACTCCAAATGAGCAATCATCTGATTGGTAAGTGCACTGTTGGCATCTACGATAAGTTGTCCCCGTTTGGAACGAACCGGCTCAGCCACAATCATTCCCGGTTTTAAGTCTTTGATTCTAACTGTATGCATACTGCTCCTTTATAAAACCTGTTTACTATAAGATATTGTATATTATGTGAGAGAAAAGTCAAGTAGAATTCTTTTTGAGAAAGTGTGTACAAATTTGCTGAAAACAGATATAATAATACAGATAAAAAGCAAAGGCGGATAGAAGTATGATTTTAAAAAAGCGGGCAGGAAATTATAGGAAAATGGGAGCGGAAAAAAGGAAAGATCAGGTTACATTTACTTTTCAGTGCCCAAAGGAGACTGCCTGTGCTGTTTTGCTGTTTGACAGGAAAAATAAGGAAGAGGCAGTCCGTATAGAAGTGCCGGATAACTATTGTGTCGGTTCGGTACGTTCCATTACGATATATCCGATAAAAAGTGACAGGTATTACTATGCTTATGAGATAGATGGGGAGATTGTACGCGACCCCTATGGAGAACGTGTCATAGGACGTGAAAAATGGGGAGATATTAGCAGAGATATCGAAAATGAGAAGCTCTTAAGTGGATTTTCAAAAGAAACTTTTGACTGGGGTGAGGATGTCTGCCTTGAGATACCGACAGAGGACATGGTGATGTACAAGCTTCACGTACGTGGATTTTCCATGGATGGAAAGGGCAGGAAAAAAGGTACTTTTGAAGCGATAAAGGACAGGCTTTCCTATTTAAAAGAGTTAGGAATCACAACGGTGGAGATTATGCCGGTCTATGAATTTGAAGAGTTCATAGAAAAAGATGAAGAGGAGAAGAAACTGAACTACTGGGGTTATGCAAAGAGCGATTATTTTGCAGTCAAGTCCTCCTATGCAGCAGGAAAGGATGCAGATATAGAATTTAAGTCTCTCGTAAAAAAGATGCATACCCTGGGCATGGAACTGATTATGGAGATGCATTTTAATCCAAAGATTGGTTCTTCTTTTATGATAGAAGTATTGCGTTACTGGATTATGGAATACCATGTAGACGGATTTAAGCTCTTAGGAGCGGCACTTCCAATAGAAGAGATTGTAAAAGACCCGTATCTTAGCAGAACAAAGTTATTTTATGAGCAGTTTTCATATGATGTATCAAAAGAAGAAATCCCGCGGAATTTATATGTATACAATGATGACTTTTTGTACTCGGCAAGGAAAATGTTGAATCACTTAGGCGGGGATATGAAAGAATTTTCAGAACGTCTGAAAAGAAAGGAAACAGACCTCCCCCGCGTAAATTATATTGCCAATAATAATACATTTACTTTAGCAGATATTTTTTCCTATAATGAAAAGCATAATGGGGAAAATGGAGAAGGAAATCTGGATGGAAATGACTGGAATTACAGTACCAACTATGGAGTGGAGGGACCAAGTCGCAGACAGTTTATAAAGAAAATCAGAGAAAAGCAGATGAGAAATGCCATCGCGCTCTTAGCACTTTCTCAGGGAATCCCATTAATCTGGAGCGGAGATGAGATTGGCAACTCTCAAAATGGCAACAACAACGCCTATTGTCAGGATAATAAGGTGGGTTGGGTGAATTGGAAGAGTGAGAACAAAAATCCGGGATATCTGGAGTTTGTAAGAGCCATGTTTGCTTTCCGTAAAGAACATCCGATTCTTTCGATGGAGAACACATTCCGTATGACGGATTATAAGAGAACCGGATATCCGGATTTGTCCTACCACGGAGCCGAAGCGTGGATTGGAGGGATTAACGGGGCATCCCGTTCTTTAGGCGTGATGTACAGTGAAGTCTATGCCAAAGATGAGGATACAGATGCGAAAGAGACCTTTCTCTATATCGGATATAATTTTTACATGGGTGTGCAGGTTTTTGCGCTTCCGAAGCTGCCAAAGGGTATGCAGTGGTATCAGATTATGGACACAGGAGAGACACAGCCGTTTTTTAAAGAACCAAAACTTCTGAAAAAGAACTCCTATGAGGCATTTGGACAGACAATTTCTATATTAATAGGCAGGTAAGAAAGAATGAAAGCATGGCAACATTTCAAGACGATTACACATCACAAAAGGCTTGTACGGGCAGGATGTTTTAAAGTAGGACTCTACCGTCAGGGAATTATGCATGACTGGAGCAAATACAATCCGGTGGAATTTTTAGTAGGATGTAAATACTATCAGGGAAATATGAGCCCGAACAATGCGGAAAGAGCGGATAAGGGATATTCCTCCTCATGGCTACACCACAAGGGCAGGAACAAGCATCACATGGAGTACTGGATTGACTACAGTGTGAACAAAGAAGAGGGCATCTGCGGTATGAAGATGCCGGTGAAATATGTGGTGGAGATGTTTATTGACAGGGTATCCGCTTCAAAGAATTACCGGAAGGAGGCGTACACAGACAGATCTCCTTTGGAATATTATGAGAATGGAAAAAGTGTACACATCCTTCACCCTGAGACAAGAGAGTTATTAGAGCGTCTTCTTCATATGCTTGCAGAGCAGGGCGAGGAGGCAACCTATGAATATATACGAAAAGAAGTATTGAAAAATAAAAGATAGGAGAGAATAGAAATGTTAGATGGAAAAAAAGTACTTTACAGTGGAATGCAGGCAACGGGAACGCTTACCCTTGGCAACTATTTAGGAGCATTGAAAAACTGGGTGGAGCTGACCGATGAATATGAATGTATCTATGGAGTTATGGATTTACACTCCTTAACCGTGCGTCAGGTACCGGCAGATTTCAGGAAAAATGCCCGTGCACTCTATGCACTCTATGTGGCAGCAGGTTTAGACCCGGAGAAAAACTGTATCTATTATCAGTCACACGTGTCCGGTCATGCAGAATTAGGATGGATTTTAGACTGTTTTACCTACATGGGAGAATTGAACAGAATGACCCAGTTTAAGGATAAAGCATCCAAACATGCAGATAATATCAATGCGGGTCTTTATACATATCCGGTGCTTATGGCGGCAGACATCCTGCTCTATCAGGCAGATGTAGTTCCGGTAGGAGTCGACCAGAAACAGCACCTAGAGATTACCAGAGACATTGCAGAGCGTTTCAATAAGATTTATGGCGATGTATTTACCATTCCAGAGGCATATATCGGAAAAAAGGGTGCGAAGATTATGAGCCTTCAGGAGCCGACGAAAAAAATGTCAAAATCCGATGAAAATGCCAATGCAACCATTCTTTTATTAGATGATACCGATACCATCATCCGCAAATTCAAACGTGCGGTGACGGACTCTGAGAGTGAAGTCCGCTATGCAGAAGAAAAACCGGGTATCAGTAACCTGATGGATATCTATGGAGCTGTAACAGGGAAAACCAATGATGAAATCGAAAAAGAATTTGCAGGAAAAGGCTATGGAGAGTTCAAATTAGCCGTAGGTGAAACCGTTGCAGACCATTTAAAACCGCTTCAGGAGCGTTACGAACAGTTGATGAAGGATAAATCCTATATCGAGAGTATGATTAAGCAGAATGATGAAAAAGCTGCTTATTATGCAAATAAAACACTTCGCAAGGTGCAGAAAAAAGTGGGATTAACGGAAAGAATCCGTTAAAACATAAAACAGGAGGAAATTTAAGATGAGTTACGTAGAAATTACAGAGAACATTAAATATATCGGGGCAGATGACAAGACCCTTGATTTGTTTGAAAGCCAGTATCCGATTCCAAATGGGGTATCCTATAACTCCTATCTGATTCTGGATGAAAAAATTGCAGTGATGGACACGGTTGATGTTCGTGCTACCGGAGAATGGCTTCGGAATTTAGACGGTATTTTAAAAGACCGTGAGATAGATTATTTAATCGTATCTCATATGGAACCGGATCATGCGGCAAATATCGAGATGTTAGCACGCCGTTATCCGAAAATGCAGATTGTTGCTAATGCAAAGACATTTCCAATGATGAAGCAGTTCTTTACTCTGGATTTTACAGATAGAGCCGTTACCGTAGCAGAGGGAGATACCTTAAATCTTGGAAAACATACCTTACAGTTCTTTATGGCACCGATGGTTCACTGGCCGGAGGTTATGGTAACTTATGAACAGTCTGAAAAGATTCTTTTCAGTGCCGATGGTTTTGGAAAGTTCGGAAGTCTTGACTGTGAAGAGGACTGGACTGATGAGGGAAGAAGATATTTTATTAACATCGTAGGAAAATTCGGAAATCCGGTACAGGCATTATTGAAAAAAGCCGCTGGTCTGGATATTCGTATGATTTGCCCGTTACATGGCCCAATCTTAAAAGAGGATTTGGGATATTATATTGATAAGTACCAGACCTGGAGTAGCTACGAGCCGGAAGAGGAGGGAATCCTTATTGCCTATGCTTCTATCCACGGCAATACAAAGCGTGCAGCAGAGCAGATGAAATCCATTCTCTTA
>JBJELL010000396.1:0-5511 GCA_051879115.1 Lachnospiraceae bacterium | reverse complement strand
CCGCACACAAAGCGTTCCCCAACCCAACATAGGATTCGGATACTCTTTTACCGCCTCAATCTGTCTCGCCCCGCGTATCAGATATGCCTTTACCTTCTCTCCATAGAGAAATGCATCGTTTCCATCCACAATTCCCCACTGCATCAAAAGTGCTGAACTTCCCGTAACAAATGGAGTCGCCATAGATGTCCCGGATGCTTCTACATAGCCGCCGCCCGGTGCACAGGAAGTAATATCCACCCCCGGTGCCGCAATGTCCGGTTTGACCTGATTCGTCTGTCTTGTATAACCTCTTCCTGAAAAATCTGCAATCTGCATGGTATTTGCATCATAGGCTCCTACCGTTACCACTCCCGATGCCGTAGATGGAATCGTCAGTGTCGTCTCCTCCGAAGGATATAAAAATCCGGTTCCCGCACTTAAGACCGTCTGGCTTGGAAGCCACATATCGTACTGCCCATACACAACTCTTCCCGCTAAGAGTTCTATCCTCCATATTCCGCTGTTGATATAATCCCGTACCGGCAAAAGGGAAATATAGATTTCCTGATATTGGCTGTAAGGACTTGGTTCCCCATAATAAAGCAAAATTTCTGTATCATCTATCGAAAATCTCTGTGTACCTAACCTTTTCTGTATCGGACCAACCCTTTTTCCCGATGGAACAACTAAGGATATGTCCACATCATCCACATAACTTTTCCATATCTGAATACTCAAGGAAGCCTCATAGGGTGCCACTGCTAACTGAATTTCTTCCGAAAAGCCCTCCCTTAGAGTTCCCCTTGTATGACCTCTTGATACTCCTTCGTTTCCGCTTCCGACGCAGATAACATTCTTTCCATAATTGGAAATATCGTCAATAAATGTCTCTAAAAGAGAAGTACCACTATGTCCTCCGTAGGTATTTCCAATACTGATATTGATCGCCACAGGTTTTTGATATTCAAGCGACTTTCGTATCACATAATCCAATGCCGTCATCAATTCCGTTGTCCTTGGGAATGCATTCGCCCTTGGATAACCCAATTTTACAATCAGCAGGTCGCTCTCATAAGCCACACCCCGGTATCGTCCTTCGGATGCCCTTCCGTTTCCCGCTGCAATTCCTGCTACATGGGTCCCGTGTCCGCTGGTATCACGACTTGGCACAATCTGTAATCCTGCTAGTTCATTTCCGACCGAAAGTGCACGGTTTATCTCTTCTTTTGAAAATTCCACCCCTCTTCGGTATTCATAGGGTGCACTCTCTTCCTCCCTTGGAGTCAGGGTCTGATCCCAGATGCTCAGAATCCGGGTACTTCCATCCGGGTTACGGAAATCCGGATGAAAATAGTCGATTCCAGAATCGATAATCGCTGTTATCACATTCCTGCCGCTTAAATTAAAAGGAGCACGGCGTACCGGCAGAATACAGGATGCCTGAATCCCCCTTATCAATGAAAAATATAAATTCTTCGGCTTTTCGATATACTCGATTTCCGGAGCAGCTGCTATCTCATTTATCAAAGACTCCGGCACCTGTATAATTGCATACTCATTACTGAGGGGTTCTACAAAGATACCTCTTATTTTATCGGCAAGTCTGCTGATATCGCCGTTATACTTTACAATCAGCTCCCATGAATTTGTCTCTCTTTCATACCCCACGTCCAATTCCAGAGATTTTTCACGTTCTTCCTCGGTTGCATCCAGTGCCAGATTCAGCAGGTTTTCCAGTTTTTCATTATTTGCCATAGGTTCAATTCCGTTTTTTATTATTCTACGCTTTCTCCATAAAATAGATTCTTGATGAAAAATCTCCAAAATGGCGTACCCTCTCATCATAGCCGTTTCCGCTGAATGCAGGGCTCAATTTTATTCCATGATACATCAGTACATCTCCGTAAACCGTATAGTCCTCCGTTTCTCCATCCATCTTTACAATCTTCGCTGCCAAATTATGCAGTATGGAATCCTGTCTGATATGAACCGGGGATACGGTATTGACTAAATCTCCAAATTCTCTGATATTGTATTTCAATTCCCGATTATAAAAATGATATTTCCATTCCGGATTTAAGCCTCTTGCCCGGTAATATTCATACTGAGTATTTGCAGGCACAAGTCCCTGCATAAGAAACCCTACTGCCTTTTTCTTATCCTTAGAAACACAAGTCCACTCCGTAATATTTCCATTCCTACCACGGTAGAAATCCCCTGTCTGTAAGACTTCCCGCCATTCTTTATAGAGTGC
Organism: Lachnospiraceae bacterium; assembly: GCA_051879115.1. Lineage (GTDB taxonomy): Bacteria > Bacillota > Clostridia > Lachnospirales > Lachnospiraceae > Maccoyibacter. Next base: position 3,275 of record JBJELL010000396.1, on the reverse strand, counting down.
GGTCTGAACCTTTATGGCTTCTAACTCCTCTTTTTTCATATCCTTAAAATTACATTCATAGCCGCAGATTCCAAAACATGCAGCATGGAAACGTGTCTCTAGTGGTGTCGTCCGAAGTGTCTGGTGATTTGGACATCCTGAGACATGGGCACTGATTACTGACATAGGATAACCGTAGCTGTAACCGGTCTGAATCTGCGTTCTGCAATACGCATCCGTATTATCACTTGCCCAGATTTGGGGAAAATAACACAAAATCCCAAGGTCAAAACGATTTCCTCCCGCAGCACAGCCTTCAAATAAGATATGCGGAAAACGCTCTGTGAGAATCTTCATACAGCGGTACAAGCCCATTACATAGCGGTGTGCCACCTCTCCCTGATGTTCTGGTGCAAGGCCACTGGAAAAATAATCTGTAAAGGTACGGTTCATATCCCATTTCACATAGGAAATCTCTGCCGATGAAAACACTTTACTCATCTGTTCTATGATATAGTCCTGAACCTCTTTTTGGGTAAAATCTAAAATTCTCTGATTTCTTCCCTCTGAATGAGGTTTTCCCGGAATCTGTATTACCCAGTCGGGATGTTTTTCATAAAGGCTGCTTTTTACATTGACCATTTCCGGTTCTACCCAGATGCCAAATTCCATTCCCAGTGCCCTTATTTTTTCTGCAAGCCCCTTGATACCGTTTGGAAGTTTTTTAGGATTTGCCTCCCAGTCTCCAAGGGACTGAGTATCATCACTACGCGTCCCAAACCATCCGTCATCCATGACAAACAGTTCAATCCCCGCCTCTTTTCCTGCTTTTGCAAGACTTAACAGCTTTCTTTCACTGATATCGAAATAGGAAGCCTCCCAACTGTTCAAAAGGATTGGTCTTACCTTGTGTTTCCACTTACCGCGAACAATGTGCTCCCGTACAAATGTATGCATATTCTGACTCATTCCGTTATAGCCATGACGGGAATAGGTCATTACCGCCTCCGGTGCCTCAAAACTCTCTCCCGGCTCTACCACAAAACAAAATGACTGAGGACTTATTCCCGATACAAACCGCATCTTTCCATAACTGTTTACCTCTAGTGCCTCATAGTGGTTTCCACTGTAAATCAGATTAAATCCATAGCAGTCTCCCGCATCTTCAGAAGTCTCCTCCTTACTCAGCATTACAAATGGATTCGCCCTATTAGAAGAAGTACCTGTATAGGATGCATTGACCAGTTTTCCTGCTTCAATTTTTGCATCATGTCTTTGCATCTCCCTTGCCCAGGCACCATGAAAAGTGGTAAGTACATACTCCGGTACAGCAAAATCCACCTGTGTACTCATCAGTCTTTGAAGCTGTACCGGCTGACTGCTCTGGTTTTCCAACTTTGCACTCCTTGTAATGACATCACATTCTTCATAGACATAATAGTGAAGCTCAAGTGTAAGATTGTAACCCCGGTCTTTTAAGGTAATCTTTAAATGTTCTACCTCACCTTTTTCATCATAAGAGCCGGGAAGGGTATGGTATTCTTCCTTCCCCTTCGTAATCTCGGCTTTTTCATATAAGAAGTCTGACGTATAACTGCCATCGGCATGAATCACTTCTATAAAGGGCTCCCTGATGTCTCCCTTTCCATAGGAAGACATCTCTAGACAGACATCTTCTAAGGAAAATTCAGGATGTCTCTCATCATAGATGTTCGTATTTCCCTGTGCAAAAGCATGTTTTTCTGTAAGCGCCTTAACACCATCTTCTTCTAACCGGATCTTTCTTCCATAATAGAGATGTTCTAAATGCCCGGTATCTAAAATCTGCAAAGCATACGTTGTATGTCTGGTGTCTAGTATAAAATACTGTTCATTTTTTCTAATCATACTGCTCTTATAACTTCCTCTCTTTTATCTGCTCTGCAATTTCTTCCATTTTTTTCTCTGTCAGAATAAATTTCTTTTTAAATAAGATAACTGCCACTATAAGTCCTATAATCGGAAGTACTGTCATTGTCATCCGAAGTCCGATAATGGAGGTCTCTGCTGCCTTTCCTACTGTATTTGCTGTGTCATCACTTAAATGAAAAATTCCAAGGCAAAGAGATGCCACCAGCGCTGCCACACCAGATGCTAATTTTACCACAAAGGTCTGCATGGAAAAAATCACACTCTCATCTCTTCTGTTATTTTTCAATTCGCCATAGTCTACTGTATTCGCCAAAAATACGGTGGTTAATACTGCCAACATTCCGTTTGCACCGAAGATAAAAAATCCCGGTATGAATAGCAAAAATACATTTGACATATTTGTAAACGTCAGTACCAGAAGAGCAATGTATCCTGTAATTGCCATTCCAAATGCTGTATAAAATACCTGTAATGCACTCAGGAATTTACGCATAACCGGAAAAAACAGCATCATGGAAAGAATCTGAATTGCTCCCCCAAAGGTATTAAACAGCGTATAACTGTCATACCATTTTGCACCTCCGAAATCATATTTAAAGAAATAGATCACAAGGTTTGAAGTAGTATAAATCGCACAATTAATCAGCACAATCGTAATAACAACCGCCATCGCCTGATCATTTTGAAGCAGTGCTTTAAACATCTGTCCTACGGATGGAGAATCCACATTGACAGTAGATTTTTCTTTGATATTTACACAGGTAATAACGATAAATACTACAAACAGTACCGCAACTCCCAGTGCAAAGTAGGAAAATCCTTTCCGTTCATTCCCCTGTCCTAACACATAGACACATTTCATGGTAATAATCGTAACGATTGCCGAACCGACACCTGCACAGGAACGTGCCAGTGTAGAAAGATCTTCTCTTTCTTTTCCCCCTTCTGTAAACGCCGGAATCATTGACCAGTAAGGAATATCCATCATGGTATAGGTCACTCCCCACAGCACATAAGTAATCGCTACATAGGCAGCCATTCCTCTGCCATCTAAAGACGGCGGTGCTGAGAACATGAAGTATAAAAGAACTGCATTCAGAATTGTTCCAATAAGAAGCCACGGACGGAATCTACCCCATCTCGTTCTAGTCTTAGCCACCAGCACTCCCATAATTGGATCGTTAAATGCATCAAATACTCTCGCTGCCATGAGAATGATTCCCATTGCAAAAGCACTCACTCCTAAAATGTCCTGATAGTAATATAATATGTAGCTTGCTGAGAGCATATAGACCATATCTTTTCCAACTGCCCCAAGACCATAAGATATCTTTTCTTTTGCACTAAGTTTCATGCTATCCCCCTCCTTCTCCTACTTATCTTTC
>JBJELL010000395.1:0-5542 GCA_051879115.1 Lachnospiraceae bacterium | reverse complement strand
TCTCCCTTAAGTCCAAAATAACCGGCACATCATACAACGTCTCATAGTTCTCCTTGATAAACCGAGGTTTTTCTGCCAGCTCATCTTTATGAATACGAAATCTTTTCTTTGGCACATCTATCTTTATCTCAAATGGAATATTTCCGATTCCAAGCCTGTGTTTTAGATAGTCTTTATGGGTAGCATTTCGATTCCAGAGAATTCCCCGGCTCTCATCGTAATCCAGACAGCTCCCTGCATCAGGATACATCTCTGCCAGACTCTTAGAAACTGTCTCATATTCCGTTTTTACTTCTTCTGATTTTTCTACAAGGTACTGGCTGTATGCTTCAAAACGTTCTTTTTCCTGCAGTCCTTCTTCTTTTTTCTGGTAACGGATATTTGCCAAAGTCCATACCACACCGATAATGGCTGAAGACAGGGACATCACCAGACCGGAATACATATAGAGAGAGGAACCCCCTCCCGTACTGCTGTTAGATGCCACCATCATCATACAGCCTAACAACATCGGCAATGCCATCGTTATCGCCGGACCGACGGTTAAATACATGGGCTGCGGTTTTGACTTATTCAGTTCCGGCGGTGCCTCTATCTCAATCGCCTGGGGTTCTATATGTTCCACATTACGTGGAGCACGATGATAGATTTTCTTTCCCTCCGAAAGTTCTATATTTTCTTCTGCTGAAACTTCCTGTGCGTCATTTTCTGTGTATTTTACCAGCTTTTCTGTATTGATACCGGTATTGCTTCCGCAGGTATCCACTGCAAGGATTTCTCCAAGAAATACCATATGCAGTCCCATGATGTTGATGTAGTCACCGAATTTCAGAGCCACTTCATTCTCTATCCTTCTGGAATTTACATAGATTCCGTTACGGCTCTTATTTACAATCTTATAGTTCTTTCCTGTCTTTTGGATGACTGCATGTTTTCTCGAAACCAAACGAAGATAATCATAGACAATATCGTTTTCTTCGTCCTTTCCAATGGTAATGGCATCTACCCGGTCTAACTGATATTTTTCATAGGGATGAAATACGGAGGTTACATCTTTTACAATCAATGTAAGGGTTTCATTTCCTTCCAGAGATACCTTTATCACATCGTTGTCTTTTAATGCTTCCCTTTGGTACTTTTTACTATTCAATGCAACCTTGTAGTGCTCATCACTTTTTAAATACCATTCATTTCCCAACACTTCCATCTGTAGACTCAGATTATTTTTCAGGTGAAAAAAGTCTCTCTGAAATACAATGGAGTAATCCGCATTATTCAAGGAAGGGAGCTGATATTCTTTAAATGCATTTTCTGAATAGGCGGCTAATATAACACTCATCTTTTTTATCTCCTTTTCTCATTTTTTAAAGAATTTTCCAGTAATTGCTTTTTCTTTTGTTCCTCCTGTATCTGCCGGTTCTTTTTGCGTTCTTTCCTCTTTTTAGAAAACCTGACAATCAAAATCATCAAACAGACAATGATTATCACTTCATATACGATAACCGCCTGAGGCGTACGGAGTAATTCCGCTATTCTTTCCCAGTTCATTTATCCTACCTTCTTTTTTCTTCTGAAATATACACCACTACCTGCTGCTGCCATAACTGCTGTCACGCCACCGATACTTCCCCAGAATGCCACTTTGTTCGCATACCAGCGGATGAAGAAGTTCGTAGAAACTGTAATTTTATTCTGAAATGGGAACTCCGGTGCAAAATCTTTCGCATCCGTGTCGGTTACATTTCCGGCAATGTCTTCTACCACAAGGCGCACTTTTTGGTTTGCTCCTTCTTCTAAATCAAAAGAACCGCTGTAATTAGTCAGATTTTCAAATTTTTCAAAGGTTTTTACCACCTTATCTCCTACATGGACATCGATTTTTTTAAGTCCGATAGCATCAAAAACCTCAAATTCCACCTTCTGTTTCTGTGCATTGACAACCTGATTTTCCATACCCTTAATACTGGTAATCTCTGCCGGTGTCTTATCCACCCTGAAGATGATGTCTCCATCTTCGTAATTCGTAGTCTCCGGTTTGTTTCCGGCAGCATCCTGTGAAGCTATGGTAATCTTATAAATACCATCTTTTTTAAAGTTGTCCCTGTCTATGGTGTATTCATACTGATACCATCCGCTTTCACCCACTGATACGAACTCATTTACCATTGGATTAACGGTACATTTTACATTAGTAAGTGGTGTTCCGTCTTTGGTAATCTGAACTTTCAATGAATCCTCCATCAGACGATTCGGATTATATTCTGTAATTACCACATCGTCTTTTATTTTTTTGACATACTTATCCTGCAACGAGGTCAGATAGTCATTATATGTATACACGGAACCGAAACGGTTAACGGTAAAGGTCACACTTTCAGACTCTTCATTTCCCGCCATATCGGTCATACGCACATTCAGTGTATAGATACCATCGTTTTCCATTTTCTTTTCAAAGGTATCACTTGCACCGGAACCACCGTGAGCTTCTCTTGTCACACCGTTTATAAACTTCTGGGTTACATCCACATTCTGCTCATTTTTTCTTGTACGGAGTAGCTGTACTTCATCCATATTAAAGTTAACATCATCAAAGCTGATTGTCGGAATGACCTCATCTTTGTAAGATTTTCCGTTTTCTACTCCTGTAATAACCGGTTTTGCGATGTTCGTATCTATCGTAAATTCCTTTGCTGCCACAGAACTTCCGTAATCTGCCTCTGTGCTCGGATTCCCCGCCATATCCTCTAAACTGATATCAAAGGTATAGTCTCCATCCGTCTGATAAGAGATGACTGCTGTATGCACATCGCCCTGACTGTTCCAGGATACCGTTGGTGTCGCTATGGCACCACCGTCTAATGCAGCTGTCTGAGTCAGTTGAATTCTGTTTTCATCAAAGTTATGCTCTGTAATAACAACGGTTGCCGTGCGGTTCTGATTAAAATATTTCTCATTCTGCGCATTGTTATTATCGTAGCTTACCTGTATCTGTGGTGCTGTGGTATCTACTGTAAACTGTTCCGGTGCCACAGATTCATGATAATTGACAGCCTGGTTTTTGTTCTTTGCCCGGTCTGTATAACCGATGTGGAAGGTGTAGTCTCCCTCTTCGGTATAATCAATATGGAAGGTATGTCTTGTATTGTCTCCATTGCCTGTACCTTTTCCATTTTTCCAGTCCGGCTTTACCTCATATTCTGCTCCGTCTTTTGTCACAGTGAGATTTATCTTGTCTGCATTGAAGTTACGCTCGGATATTGTAACAGCTGCTGTACGTCCCGCTTTGAAGTAGGTATTTTCTTCTTCGTTATTGTTATATTCCACATCAATAACCGGGGCTGTCTTGTCAATACCGAATATATAGTAGTCATAACTCCTGTTTCCTGCCCGGTCTGTCAGTTCGACAACAAGCACCATATCATTATAGTTTCCGCTTATTGTAAAGGAGGCGTTTTCTAAGGTTGTTACAAGATTCTTCTCTCTTTTACTCTTCCAGCCATCTGTATCCCCGGACATAGTTCCCTCACTGTCAATAGCGATTGTCTTTATGGTCTTCTGCTCTCCTTCGATTACAGTCCATTTCACTTCACGAATTCCCGAATAAGTATCACTTACTTTTATTCCACATTGGATGTCTGTAGAATAAAGAGGTACTTTCTGACTCTTATCATAGTCCATCTTTGCATCTTCTTTTGACGCTCCCTCATAGGAATACTGGTATGAGGTATTCTGGGTCTGTGATGTCTTTGGCATATCAAACTGAATCGCAGAGGTTTCTTTATGCTTATTAACACTCTCTATTATCGTTCCGTTTGGATGTACATATCCGTTATTATCTATATTTTTATCAATACAGTGCACACAGTCTGCGGGGGTGTTCCCTACCATATCTGTTGCATATGCGTAAATCTGACCTTTGAAATTCGCAGGGATTATAAAAGAAATCTGTTCTTTCGTTGTAATTGCTTTTGCTTCTTTTATGGAATCTACGGCTTTTATCTTCGCCCCATTCTTCGGTACAATATAAAGTTTTCCATTCTCAGCATCTTTTAAATAAACCGTTATCGACTGTAATCCCGATGCCAATGCCTCATCTTGGTACTGCTCGTCCTTTGCAGATATGGTTGCCTTTACAGATTTTTTGAAATAGAATCCATATGGAGTAACTTCTACGGAATCTTTTACGGAAGTATACCCGTCAGTACCCTTTTCCACATCAATATTAGAAGTCAGGTCAAAATCAAAGTCTTTGATTACCGGAGCGGTCTGGTCAAAGTAGAACAGGGTTTCTTTTTGGACTGCTGCATTTCCCGCATTGTCGTATGCATTGATTACAATGTTCAGTTTTCCTTTGTTCCAGTCTTTTATGGTAACTCCGTTTACCGATTTCTTCTTTGCATTTACTTTTAAAGAATACGCATCCTCCGGTGTAAGTGCAGTCGCATTTTTATTCATAACCTCCGTTCCATTTACCTCGACGGTTACGTTCGCAATTCCGGAGTAATGTTTCTTTGTTATATCTTTTACCTGAAACTGTATGTTATAGTCTTTTGTCTGAATAGATTTCTTCCCCGGTGTGATATGAGTGATAACCGGTGCATCATTTTCAATCATCAGATTTCCATCGAGCCATTCATTGACATTTTTCAGATTGGAATTTCCGGTGGTGACCTGAATTCTATCAGACTTGTTTCCTGCATTGTCTTCTAATACTACATAGACCTTTCCTTTGAAGTTTTCAATTTTTTCTTTTTCTATTTTGATGGTTCCATTTACCGATTGAAACTGCTTTTCCTCTCCTTCGGTATTCTGGAATATGAAGGTATAGCCTTTGATACCGGAAGCATTGGATGTTTCATTCTTTTCATCTTTGGCATCTACGGTTACTTCTAAACGCTCGTTAAAAAAGTTGCCGAAAGTAAGGGTGTTTGCCAGTTTTGCTAACCTTCCGCTGTTCTTTTGTTGAAAATGAATACTCTTTGTATTGCCAGATTTTAATTGCGGGGCTTTGGCATCGTACTTTTCGATGACGATTTCATAGGCAGCAGACTCATTTCCGGCTTCATCTTTTGCGTAGAATTTGTGTGTCTTACAATCCCCTATCGTAAATTTGTTATCGGTTTGGTACTCTTTGTCCCCATCTTTTCTATATCCTGCAATTTTAAATTCTGTTCCGGCTTCGTTGAATACAGAACCAGCTTGAACCGTAAGGGTAACCGGCTTGTTAGTCCACTGTTCAGGTTTTCCGGTAACAGCGGTTATTTCAGGTGGTGTATCATTAAAATTTGCTGCCTGTATTTTATAAGGTCTTGAAATGTTTGCGGGTACTGTATTATCTTTTGCGTAGATGTAGTGTTCTTTACTGTCCTTAATTTCAAATTGACGCTCATCTTTATCAGACCACGGTATGTCATCTTCTTTACTAATAAACGTATCAGAAATTGCAACCATACCACATTCCTCAGGTTCATCTTTTATCTCACTTACTTTAAAAAAGACACTTTGATTCGTAGGTTTACTATTTTCATTATTTAATATTACT
>JBJELL010000394.1:0-5544 GCA_051879115.1 Lachnospiraceae bacterium | reverse complement strand
TGTCATTATACACCATTTCTGACGATTTGAGAAATTTCCTATAAAGTAAAAAAGAACATCCTGCCCAAATCACTATTGGCACAGGATGTTCCCATATTACATCTTATAAATATTTCTTTAATTCGTCTGCCTTATCCGTAGCTTCCCAAGGAAGATTCAAATCATTACGTCCAAAATGTCCGTAAGCTGCTGTCTGCTTATAAATCGGTCTTCTTAAATCCAGCATCTTAATAATTCCTGCCGGGCGAAGATCGAAGTTCTCACGGATAATCTCTACTAATTTTTCATCGGATAATTTTCCGGTTCCAAAGGTGTCTACCATAACGGAGGTCGGCTGTGCTACACCAATGGCATAAGAAAGCTGAATCTCGCATTTTTCTGCAAGTCCTGCCGCAACGATGTTTTTCGCTACATAACGTGCTGCATAAGCTGCGGAACGGTCTACCTTCGTACAATCTTTACCGGAGAAAGCTCCGCCACCGTGACGCGCATATCCGCCGTAGGTATCTACGATAATCTTACGTCCGGTCAAACCTGCATCTCCATGAGGTCCGCCGATAACAAAACGTCCGGTCGGATTGATAAAGAACTTCGTGTCTGCATCTACCATATCCTGTGGAAGTATCTCATCAAATACATATTTCTTAATGTCGTTATGTATCTGCTCCTGGGTCACATCCGGGTCATGCTGTGTGGATAGGACAACGGCTTCTAAACGAACCGGTTTTCCCTCTTCGTCATATTCTACAGACACCTGTGTCTTTCCATCCGGTCTTAAATATCTTAAAGTACCGTCTTTGCGGACCTTCGTTAACTGTAATGCCAGTTTGTGTGCTAAAGAAATCGGATATGGCATAAGTTCCTCGGTCTCATTTGTAGCATAGCCAAACATCATCCCCTGGTCTCCTGCTCCGATTGCCTCTAATTCTTCATCCGACATTTTATTCTCTTTTGCTTCTAAAGCTTTGTCTACACCCATTGCAATATCAGCAGACTGTTCATCTACTGCTACCATGACTGCACAGGTATTACCATCAAATCCGGTTGCCGCATCATTATAACCGATTTCATTTACAGTCTGACGTACAATCTTTGGTATATCAATACTTGCTTTACTTGTAATCTCACCGGTTACTAACACAAATCCTGTACATGCTGCCGTCTCACATGCCACACGGCTCATCGGGTCCTGTTCCATCAAAGCATCCAGAATTGCATCGGACACTGCATCGCACATCTTATCCGGATGACCTTCGGTTACTGATTCTGAAGTAAACAATCTTTTTTCCATTCTATTTTCCTCCTGTAATTGTGTCATATCTCTCGAGGATTTTTTATTATATAAAAAATATCCGCTAAATAAGCGGATATGAATTCTTTCTCAAATCCTCTTATTGTTCGATTTCTCGCTCAGGTGGGCACCTTCCGTTAAGAGGGGTTGCCGTGGCTTCACAGGTCCTATGCACCTCCACCACTCTGAATAAGAGAGATATTTACTTATGAAACTAATCTACCAGCGATACTTTACTATCCTTTTCAGAAAAAGTCAACCCTATTTTCGGAATTTCTCGCTTTTTATATTGACAATATTTTCAAAATATTTATACTTTTTAGTGGAAGGGTTTTTTCATTTTACATTATGGGAGAAAAAAATGGGAGTAATAAAATTAGAAAATTTAAAACCGGGAATGGTTACTTCAGCACCGGTTCTGACCCAGAGAGGTCAGCAGATTATCGATAAAAATGTAGTACTTACCAAACAGTTAATCGCCCGTATGCAGTTCTATGGCATTACCGTGGCTTCGATTGTAGACATTAACGATAAGGCTACGCAGAAAAGAAAGGCAATTCCAACGGAAACAACTGATAAACCGGTTGTTCCTGAAATTGACCTGTCTTACTCGCAGAAAATACGAAGAAGTTCTTCTTTCCAGAAGTTCCAGATTGATTACACCAATCATGTTACTAATTTTAATAACTATCTGAAAGATTTCAAAGAGACGCAGGTTCTTCATTACGCAAAGGAATTGACCGATATTCCAAAGACCTTGATTGCAAAGACGCGGACTTCTATCGAATTCTTTGATATGATACATAATCTTCGTTCTATTGACGATTCCATTTATGCCCACTCTCTAAATGTGGCAATGATTTCAAGAATGCTTGGTAAATGGTTAAAATTAGACGAAGAACAGTTAGATACTTTAACACTTGCAGCCGCACTTCACGATGTGGGAAAATTCCTCATTCCGGATGAAGTACTGAACAAACAGGGCAAGTTGACGGACGAAGAGTTCGCCCTTATCAAACAGCATCCGGTGCTTGGGTATGATTTCTTAAAATCCCAGGATGTCAACTACCACGTAAAACAGGCAGCCCTTATGCACCATGAACGCTGTGACGGAAGCGGCTATCCGCTTGGACTTACCTCTAATGAGATTGACAATTTTGCTCAGGTCATTGCAATTGCGGATGTCTATGATGCTATGACTGCTGCAAGGAAATACCGTGCCCCGCTCTGTCCTTTCCAGGTCATTGCAGAATTTGAAAAAGACGGACTTTCTAAATACAATCCGAAGTTCATCTTAACCTTCCTGCAACACATTGCAAATGCTTATCAGAACAACCGTGTTCTTTTAAATGACGGAAGAAGTGCAAAGATTATTCTTTTGAATCAGAACCATTTGTCCAAGCCGATGATTCAGCTTAGTGATGGCAGTTGTCTGGACTTGGCAAGAGAACCGGAATTATATATTCAATCCGTTGTATAAACTCAACTATTCAAAAAAGACTGTGCGAACCTGCACAGTCTCTTTTATTTCATTCCTTCTTAGGATACTTTTAATGTAAATTTCTGAATTTCTTTTTCTGTAGACACCTTTTCAATCTTTGCTCCGATTTTTCTAAGTTTCGCCGGGAATTCCTCATATCCACGTTCAATAAAGTGAATATCATCAATTACAGTAATTCCCTCAGCAGCAAGACCTGCAATTACAAGAGCTGCTCCTGCCCGAAGATCCGGTGCACTCACCCTCGCTCCGGTGTACTGTTTTACACCACTGATAATCGCAATGTTACTCTCCACCTTAATATCCGCACCCATACGGGTCAATTCATCCACATATTTAAAACGGTTCTCAAAAATACTCTCCGTTACGGTACTCGTTCCCTGGGCGATTCCTAATACAACTGCCATCTGCGGCTGCATATCGGTAGGAAATCCCGGATAAGGAAGTGTGGTTACCTGAGTATTGTTCAATGGACCTTCTGCCATTACGTGAACCGCATCGTCAAATTCTTCTATCCTGCATCCCGCCTCTAAAAGCTTCGCTGTCGTCGCTTCTAAGTGTTTTGGAATGACGTTTTTTACCAATACATCTCCATGGGTTGCTGCCGCCGCAAACATGAAAGTTCCTGCCTCTATCTGATCCGGAATAATAGAATACTCCGTCTTATGCAGTTTTTCCACACCCTTAATACGAATAACATCAGTTCCCGCTCCACGGATGTTCGCACCCATGCTGTTCAAAAAGTTCGCAACATCCACAACATGAGGTTCCTTTGCTGCGTTTTCTATCGTAGTCTTTCCCTCTGCCATAGCTGCTGCCATCAGTATATTGATGGTCGCCCCAACGGAAACCTTATCCAGATAGATATGGGTTCCCTCTAACTTCTCTGCCTTCGCTGCTACCGCTCCATTGCGAAGTTCTACCTTTGCTCCAAGTGCCTTAAAGCCCTTAATATGCAAATCCATCGGACGACTTCCAATATTACAGCCTCCCGGCAATGCAACTTCTGCTTCTTTATATTTTCCAAGCAGTGCTCCTAACAGATAGTAGGAAGCACGAATTTTTTTCATGGATTCATAGTCCACACAAAGACAATCAATATATGAACCATTGATTTTTACTGTGTGGCGGTCAACCCGTTCTACCTTTGCACCGATTCCTGCAATAGCATCTAACAAAACATTGGTATCCCGGACATCTGGTAAATTATCTATTGTAACGGTTTCATCCGTCATGATGGCTGCTGCTAAAATTGCAAGTGCTGCGTTCTTTGCTCCGCCTATTTCAACTTCACCAACGAGCGGCATTCCACCCTTGATTACATATTGTTCCATCTTGCACCTCTATATTATAATACAATCAGTAATTATAGTCTCTTGTTTTCTCTTTTGTCAAGAAATTTTCATTTGTAATAATCTTCCAATTCTATTTTAACTCATATGTTATTATTATAACATACTTTCGCTGTTTGTAAATTTACATAGTTTTAATTTTTTATTACATTTTTATGGCAGGAATATTTCCGTATATAAATACTATATGTGCTAATACGTTTTATGTGCAAAAATAAGGGCATTACAACTAAGATAGCCTCTGCTGTAATGCCCTTTATGCCCGACTTCTATTCTTCTATAATCTCTTCTCCTGAAGCATCTTCTCCCACGGTCTCTTCCTCTGTGGTCTCTTCCTCTTCCTCTTTTACCTTAAACAATTCCTCAAATTTTACGTTCTTCCATACATCTTTGTCCACTTTGAATTCAAAATCTTTGGTATATTTATCGCATACTTCCTGATATAAATCTTCCTGACGTTCTGCAATAATCTCATCCTTCTTCGCCTCTGTCGCCTCTTTGTCGAACTCGCTGTCAAGACGAATGACATAATAAGCATCCTCTGCTTCAATCACATCGGAGATCTGACCTTCTTTCAACTTATCCGCTTCTGTCAAAACTGCCTGATCCATCTCTTCATTTTCCTCTCCCGCCTTATAAGAGAAGGTCTCTACCGTCAACTCCTGAGTCTCTGCAAGCGTCTCAAAATCCTCTGCCTTGCTCTCAGTTAGTATCTGTGCCTTATTTTTCAACTCCGCTAATTCTTCTTCGGAGTATGCAACAGTCTCTCCATCTTCATCCGTAGTTCCCGCCGTTGAAATCGTAACATAGCTGAATGTTCTCTGTGCCGCTTCCTCGTCGCTGACATTCGTATCTGCATCTGCAATAATCTTATCATACATTCTCTGCTGAATCGTTATCAGGCGAAGATATTCTTCTACATCCTGCTGGGTAGCAGTCATTGCTTTCGTTGTCTCTTCTTTATTAGCTTTTATAAATGCTTTTGCCGCCTTTTCGATTGCCGCTTTATCATCCTTTGTAATCTCAACGTCATAATCTTCCATGTGGGCAGCTAATGCATAATAGGTCTTTAACTCATCTAAAACCTGTTCTTTGGTCTCCTCCTCCATGGTTGTTCCTTCTCCTGACATATCCTGTGACCAGTACTCCTCACCAAAATAGGTCACGTAAAAGCTGTCATACATACTCTGTGTATATCTCGCCATGAAATTGGCAACTCCAAGTCTTACCTCTTCTCCATCTGCCATCGTTGCAACTACTGCATCCGCATCTACGGATTTTAAGCTGCACCCGGTCAGTGTTGTCATTCCCATTACCGCTGCAAGTGCCAACGCACCCAGTTTTTTTGCTTTCATCTATCTGTTCCTCCTAAATTTCGTATCTGCTTGTTTCATTATAGGTCT
>JBJELL010000393.1:0-5553 GCA_051879115.1 Lachnospiraceae bacterium | reverse complement strand
ATAGAAAACAGTAAAAAACTTTCAAAAGGAGATACTGTCTATGCCATGGGATTTCCCAAACCGGAAAAAGGGCTTGAATATGCAAAAGAAAATGTAGAGGTATATGAAGGAAAGGTAGAAGAGAACAGTGACACCAACCTGCGGTTTTCAGCGGTAATATCAAAGGGCAGTACGGGAGGACCTTTATTAAATGAAGAAGGATATGTGGTGGGAATCAGTTCGCCAATGCAGGCAGAGGCTGCATCAGGGTGTGCACTTCCTATTCTTGAAATAGAAGAAATATTACAGAACTTTTCCGTCATCTATGGAAATAGTTCATGGGATATATTGACAGATAAGATGGATATGTTGTATAAAGAATGTAAAGAAATTAGCGAAAAAGGGGGGTATAAGAAAGATTCTTTCGTAGAGTTACAGAATGCCTTAGCTGTTGTTGACAAACTCTCTGAACAGGAAAATCCTTCTATTGAAGAGTTAGATACCGCATATCAGACATTATCTGCCGCAAAGGCTTCTTTAGTTCCCAAAATGAAAAAAATTACAATAACGATTTATGTATTAGCAGGGGCAGGTGCTCTGTTGTTGATTTATTTTCTATATCTTCTGATTATGAATCACAAAGAGGCAAAGGCAATGCAGGATTCCATGCAAAAGCAAGGTATGCAGCCATGTTCATTAGTGCAGGAATCGGATGTGGATTCCTATGTGGAAATGAAGATGCTTCAATTACGAAAGCTGAGAAACGGACAGGTTTTTAAAATTTCAAAAGACGGCTGTATCATAGGAAAAAGCCCGGATATGGCTGATTTTGTAATTGAAGGAAATCAGGCAGTCAGCCGAAAACACGCAAAAATCTCAAAAAAGAACAATTCCTATTATCTAAGTGACTTAGATTCTTTGAATGGAACTTATCTGAATGGAAGAAAGGTTCGCTCAAAGGAGGAAGCAGTTCTAAGGATAGGGGATATTGTGCGGATTGCGGATGAGGAATTTGAAGTTAGATATTAATTCAATATAGAAGGAGTAATAAAGATGAAAGAAAGAAAATATCTTCCGATTGGTTCTGTTGTTTTGTTAGGTGATAAATTACTTGATAATGACACAAAGGCATCTGAAATAGGAAAGGCAGTATTCTGGAACAAAGGATTTCAAAGTGCAGTAGCTGCTTAAAGTTAAAATAGAAGAAATGAGGGAACAGAATGGAAACATTGGCACTAATTTTAGTATTGGCAATCATATTTATTATGCTGATTTTTTTGGTATTGCTTATAATTGATGATATAGGAAGTACAGTCTACTATATAAAAGCAAAACGTTGTAACGGAACAATTATAGAAAAATTAGAAAATAAAAGAGTTGTATTATATGGAAAACACCGCAGTAAAGTCTTTGGTAAATATATAGTAAGTTTTCAAGTAGAAAATGAAAAATATACAGAGACAACATTGATAAAAAATACGGAGTTACTTCCTGGTGATACAGTGAAGGTTCGTTACATGGAACAAGACGGAAAAGTTCATTTAATGAATAGTTCTGCTGTATGGCGTTTGGGAGAATTAGTATTTGGTATTTTGTTTGGAGTACCATTTGCATTGTTAATAATCTACTTGCAGGAAAAAGGAATATGGTAATTATTTAAATTACATAAACAGCGTCAGGTATGTATTTTATGCTATTGACCAAAAGAACAAAAGGAGGAAGAAGATGAACAATATATTACCAATAGGAAGCATTGTAAAACTAAAAAATGGAGAAAGAAAATTAATGATTATAAATAGAGCACCATTATACAATAATGAAGGTACGCTGGGATATTTTGAGTATTCTGCATGTTTGTATCCCAATGGACATGTAGATCAAAATGTATTCTTTTTTAATGAAGAAAATATAGAGGAAGTTTTATTTGAAGGATTTTGTGATGAAGAGGAAGAAGAGTTTCAAATTGCATATGAGGAACAAGTGAAAAAAACACCATATCCGAAGCTGCGATTAGAAAGAAAAGAGGTGTAGGTCAGAGGTATGTTAAAAGATATGTTTAATACGCTGAATTCAGAAAAATATAAAGAGCAAGTAAAAAAAGAGATGGAACATGAAAGGACTTTTGCAGAGAACAATAGACAGGTACGAAGGCAGATGTTAGAGCAGACAGGAAGAATTTACCGTAGCCAGGGAAGCAGGTGTATATTGCAACTTTGGGCAATCATAATGGGACCATTTTTTGTGATAGGAATAGGGGAAGTTATAGTTACGAAAGGAGTAAAAGTGGATTGGTTAGCTATGGCACTTCTTTTTAGTATGTATTGGTTACCATTTGGAATTATCTGCTCCGTATTGAATCTTTTTTTAGGACGCGAATTAGCTGTATTTCAAAAAGAGGGTTTTTGGTGCATGCATGAGATAGAAAGTGGATATTATTTGAGAGACAATAAAGAAACGCTTGTCTATGTTCCGTATAGTGGAATTTGCGAAATTTCATATATATCGACACAAGTGGGGATAAATACAAGTTCTTCTACCAGTAACAGAAAAGGTTGTTATTCAGCAGTTATTTTAGTGGTAAAAAGCAAACTTGGTGAAACAGACAGAGTTACCTCTCATACATATGTTTTACGAACCTCCCCTAGAACGCTGCCGGCAAAATTATATGCAAAATATATTGCAAAACATACAAATGGATTAAAGGTAATAAAAAAATAAAGAGTTTTTACAAGGATAATAGGAGAAGAATATGGGAAGTGAATTTTCAATTACAATATTAAAAATGAGAAGTTATGCAACAGTATACCAGAGTATGTATCCGATTCTTACTGATTATATGAACCAAATAGAAAAGATAAAAAATAATTTAGAGGGAGATTCATATAAAAATATAAAGAAGATGATGGGAGATTCAGAAGAATCCTTGAATCGAGATATAAAAAGTTTGAAAACATTAGAGAAGAATTTAAATAATATCATAGACTGTTACGAGAAAACAGAAAAGGATATATATGGGAATTTGCCAAAAGGATATGTGGATGCTTTAAAGAAAACATTTAAGGAAGATTTATCTGGTAGTCTTATTCAGGACTTTATGATAGGAAAACTTGAATCTGGAATAAATACAATAACACAAATTAAGGTAGGAGCAGAGAATATTAAATATTCTTGGAAACAGAGCTCTGGAGAAAATGCATTTGTAATTTTACGCTCAGATGTGGCAACGTCTACACGAGAAATAATGGAAAACATTGAAAAGAGTGCAAAGGTAGGAAGTATAGCACTCGGAGGTCTCATGGATTTTTGGGGACAATTAAAAGATGGTGAAGAAATAGAACATGCAAGTATCAAGACTGTTGTACACGTTGTTAATGGTGCAGCAATAGGATCTATTATTCCAGTAGGGGGAACTGTAATAGGAGCAGCAGTTGGACTGGTAGCAGGAACAGTAATTACTATGACAACAAACTCGTTATTTGATAATCTTTATGATAATGAATTTCGGGAATCAGTAGATGATTTTGTGGATGATATAGGAGATGCTTTTAAAGGGAAAATTCAAAATATGAAAACGATATTCGGATAGAACTAGGAAGGAAAAAATACATATTATGTTTAAAACAAAGTATTCAGAAGAATATAAGACCCA
Organism: Lachnospiraceae bacterium; assembly: GCA_051879115.1. GTDB lineage: Bacteria > Bacillota > Clostridia > Lachnospirales > Lachnospiraceae > Maccoyibacter. The sequence goes on along the minus strand of JBJELL010000393.1, from coordinate 1,925 downwards.
AAGAGAAAATGCAATAGAGTATGAAAAGACTTTTGTCGGGAATAACAGAGAAGCCCGAAAACAGATGCTTGAGAAAGAGGGAAAAGTCTATCGGAACCGGTGGAGCAGATTCTTTTTGTTTTATTGGGAACTTATAGCAATTTTCTTTTTTTTCATAGGAATTATAGAAGCAGTGTTTGTTGGTACCGTACATTTTATTACAGTTTCAGTTGGATTTACAATGATTTTTTTACCGTTTGTAATTGTTTGTATGCTATTAAATTTGGTAGCAGGAAGAGAATTAGCTGTATTTCAAAAGGACGGATTCTGGTGTCTGCGTGAATTAGAGCGCAGCCAATATTTGTTTGAAAATAAAGAGGCATTGGTCTACATTCCATATAATTGTATAACAGGAATTTCTTATACAGGATCATTAATGCCGCTGTATCCTGCCTCAACAGCTTCAAGGCAAAAGGGTAAGTATGCCAGTGTTGTGGTATATGCGAATGACAGTGTCGATGAGATAGGAAGATTTACGCCAAATACATATGTATTACGATGTTCAGCGAGAACAAAACCAGCTAAAGTGTATGCTAAACATATAGCAAAATATACCAACGTTTCAAAAATAGGGAAGGGAATACATTAATGTTGGTAAGGAAAAGAGAAAAATTTTGAGGGTGTGATAAATTGAAGAAAATAGTGAAAAAGAAATATATTTTATTAGGATTGGTAATAGCAACAGCCATAGTAACAGGAGGATGTATAAAAATGGAAGATATCTATAAATCGAAAGGGGATAGAGCCATAGAATTTGTAGAAGAAAAATATGGAATAGAGTTTGAACCGGAAACCTATGAGAAAGCAGATTATTTATCATCGACAGACAGAGTACATTGTTATGCAGAAGGAATGAATAGAGAGGAAGAACATGTTGAGGTAACAATCACAAGGGAAAATGGGAAAACAGTATACGGGGATAATTACTTTGGATTTTGGATTCGTCCGCAGATTGAAGAATATATTGGAAAGATTATAGAAGAAGAATTTTCCGAGTTTAAAGTATATAAAGAAGATGATTATGAAAATTTTCCAAATGATTTGACGTGTGATAGTACTCTAGAAGATTTGTTTGCACACGATGGAAGTTATATTATGTCCATAAAAGTGTATATAAAAGCTGATGGAAGTATGTCGGAAGAAGAGTATGCGGAAAGAATGGAGAGGATAAAAGATAGATTATTAGAAAGTAATCAATCTTATATAATATATATTTTTGCAGTGGGAGAAGAGATGTATGATTCTATATCACGCTATGAACAGGATGAATTTTGGCATTTTTACGTAACTAATCAGGAACCGGATGGAAAGAACTATTACTATTTATACAACAGTATGATTGTGGATGGGGAAGTAATTTAATATGGCGGAGCTGACAGAGGAACAATTTAAGGAAAATGGTAATATCGATTTTTATTTTAATACATAATTAACGGTAAAAGACAAAAGTATATATAATTTTATTGGAATAAAAACAGCCTGTTCCGGTAAAAGACCGTAGCATCAAAGCAGGACAGGCATTCATCTTCAATCTAATGATTGTGGATAAAAGGAAAGACCTCTGTGACGGCAATCACAGAAGTCTTTCGGGAAACATAGAAATGTTCCACTCGCACATTTATTCTAGAACATTTCTAAACAGGATTCAATCGAATTTTGTAAATTTCCCAAAAAATGTACATTGATAATTGAATAAACCGCATGGGAGGAAGCATGAAAACAAGGGCTTTCAGAAAAATCTAACTGGACGGACGAATAGAACATGACGGTAATATAAGAAAAAGGAGAGAAAAAGATGGAACTATTAGCAGAAGTGGCGGAATTGCAGACACTGATGGATGACGAGACTTACACTCACTGCAACAATGTGAAAAAAGCAGCAATCT
>JBJELL010000392.1:0-5647 GCA_051879115.1 Lachnospiraceae bacterium | reverse complement strand
AATTTGATAACAAAGACATACTCCTGAAATTTTTGGCATGCTGTTAAAAGTCATATCAATATTATCAAAAAATCCATGATTTATTTCAGGAATAATCAATCTTCCGGTATCTATTCTATCCGCAACACATAATGAGCGGCGACAGCCTCATGTTACGAGCATGGCTGAACTGTTACGATTTCCTTCCTTTACCTTTTTTGCATCCCTCACAGGAACCGGAACATCCGATACAACGTCCCACTTTTTTACTTCTATATATATACCTGACTGCTGCAATGACTCCAATTCCAATCAATATCAGCAATATGTAATCTGCAATTCCCATCTGCTGTCTCACCTGAAATTTCTATTATTTTTAGCATACATCAAAACAATCCGCCAACCTGAAATACTGCAAATGCCACTAACCACGCAATAACACACTGCATTACTACAATGCCGAATGCCTGTAGTGCAGACCCCATCTCTCTTTTAATGGAAGCAACTGCTGCCACGCAAGGTGTATAGAGAAGGGTAAATACCAAGAAGCTGACTGCGGACAGTGGGGTAAAGAATCCAGCCAGCGTCTTTGGCAAATTTGCCATACTGGTTCCACACAGCACGCTCATGGTACTGACAACTGCTTCTTTTGCCGTAAATCCGGTAATTAAGGAAGTGGATATTCTCCAGTCACCGAATCCCAATGGAGCGAATATCGGTGCAATCCATTTACCCACAAGAGCCAAAAGACTCTGGGCACTGTCGTCTACTACGTTGAGTCTCGTATCAAAGGTCTGTAAAAACCAGATTACAATAGTGGCTACAAAGATAATCGTAAATGCCCTTTGTATGAAATCTTTTGCCTTATCCCACATCAGTTGCAAGACGCTTTTTGCAGATGGAAGCCTGTAGTTTGGAAGTTCCATAACAAATGGGATTGGTTTTCCATTAAATGCCGTTTTATTCAAAATAAGAGCCAGTAAAATAGCTACCACAATTCCCGTTACATAGAGTCCCATCATTACAAGTGCCGCATGGTCTTTGAAAAATGCCATGGCAAATACAGAGTAGACCGGAATCTTCGCCGAACAACTGATAAACGGAGTCAGCATAATGGTCATCTTCCGGTCTCTGTCGGAAGCTAAGGTTCTCGTTGCCATCACCGCCGGCACCGTACAGCCAAATCCAATGAGCATTGGTACAAAGCTTCTGCCGGAAAGTCCGATTTTTCTAAGCAGCTTATCCATGACAAAGGCAACCCTTGCCATATATCCCGAATCTTCTAATATAGATAAAAAGAAAAACAGTACCACAATAACCGGAAGGAAACTTAAGACGCTTCCCACTCCTGCAAAAACACCGTCGATAATCAGGCTATGTACCACCGGATTAATTCCGTAAGCAGTAAGTCCCTTATCACAGACATCTGTTACCCATTCAATGCCAAGGCTTAACCAATCGCTTAAAGCAGCTCCAATCACTCCAAAGGTCAACCAGAAAATCGCCATCATAATTACAAGAAACATCGGAATAGCAAGATATTTATTCGTAAGTATCTTATCAATTCTATCACTTCTTAAATGTTCTTTGCTCTCTTTTGGATGTTTTACCGTATCCTTGCAGACCTTCTCGATAAAGGTATACCGCATATCGGCTAAGGCTGCATTTCTGTCCATGTTGTGATCTGCTTCCATTTCTTCAATGGAATGTTGCATCATCTCAAATTCATTCTGGCTGAATTCTAGTTTTTCTATGATGACCTCATCATTCTCAACCACCTTCGTTGCTGCAAATCTCGGAGAGATTCCCAAATTTTGTGCATGGTCTTCTACCTGATGGGAAAGGGCATGAATACATCGGTGTACCGGTCCTTTTTCACAAAAGTCCGTAATCTTTGGATATTCCTTCTTCTTTGCTGCATGCACTACCTTTTCTACCAGTTCCGAGATACCCTCTGCTTTTACGGCTGAGATTGGTACCACCGGAATTCCTAACTTTTCTGACATCTTCTGAATGTCAATGGAACCGCCGTTGTTTCTCACCTCATCCATCATATTAAGTGCTAAAACCATTGGAATGTGCATTTCCATCAACTGTAGTGTCAGATAGAGGTTTCTCTCGATATTCGTAGCATCTACGATATTGATAATCGCGTCCGGCTTTTCATTGATTAGAAAATCCCTAGTTACAATCTCTTCACTGGTATAGGGACGCAGGGAATAGATTCCCGGTAAATCCACTACAGAACAATCCCTCTGTTCCTTAATCTCTCCTACTTTCTGGTCTACCGTCACCCCTGGAAAATTACCTACATGCTGATTTGCTCCGGTTAACTGGTTGAACAATGTGGTTTTGCCACAGTTTTGATTTCCTATTAATGCAAAAATCATTGCTCTACCTCCGATACTTCAATCTTCGCCGCATCCTCTTTTCGGATTGTCAGTGTATATCCCCGTATCTCTAATTCAATCGGATCCCCCATAGGGGCTACTTTCTTTATCTCTACTGCCGTCTTTGGAATCAACCCCATATCCAACAGCCGACACCTCAATTCTCCCTCTCCTCCTACTTTCGTAATCACCGCTTTTTTCTTCATTGGTAATTGTTCTAATGTCATAATTCTCTCTTCCTTATCTAAAAATCTTCGTTTTCATTATATTTTACACAAAAGTAAAAGTCAATATTATTGATAATGATTCTCATTTACAATGTGTTTTTCTCATTTACTGAAACATCCATTTGGTTTTATGGAATAAAAAAGAGATGTCGCATAATGCGACAACCCCTTTTTTAGAAAAATGAAAAATATACAATAACGATAATTCCCAATACAATGCGATACCAGCCAAATACCTTGAAGTCGTGCTTACGGATATAGTCCATAAGGAACTTAATCACAAATACCGATACTACAAAGGCTACTATCATTCCGATTACCAGTACAACCATTTCTGCTCCGGTAAATGCCAGTCCGAATTTTATCAGTTTCAATACACTCGCACCTAACATGGTCGGTATCGCCAAAAAGAAGGTAAATTCTGCTGCTGCTGTCCTAGACACTCCTAAAAGCAAGGCTCCGATAATCGTCGCTCCTGACCTAGAAGTCCCCGGTATCATCGCCAATGCCTGAAAAAATCCAATGATAAAGGCAGTCTTATAGGACATCTCATCAATGGTCTCCACTGCCGGTGTTCTTTTCTTATTCCAGTTCTCTATCACAATAAATGCAATACCATAGACAATTAACATCACCGCAATAGAAATCGGATGTCCGAAATGTTCTTCTAAGAAATCATCTAATAGGATTCCTAAAATTCCCGTTGGAATACAGGCAGCTATTACCTTAAACCACATCTGGAAAATATCTTTTTGTACCACCGGCTTTTCTTTAAACCGGAATGGAAAAATCTTTTTCCAGAACATGACTACAACTGCTAAGATAGCACCTAACTGTATGACCACAAAAAACATCTCTTTAAAAGACTCACTCATCTGCAACTGCAAAAACTCATCCACCAACAGCATGTGTCCGGTACTGCTGATTGGAAGCCATTCCGTAATTCCTTCTACAATTCCTATGAATATGACTTTTAAAATCTCTATGAAATTCAATTCCATTTTTCCTGCTCCTTTTTCTTCTTATATCTTCTGTATAAGAATAACTGACTCTAATCTAAAATGCAACTTTCTGTTTTCTTTAAAATTACTTTATACTTTCTTTCCTTTTTCGACACGTTTCTTTCACATTTCCTAGATATAATAAACTCATCAATTACAGAAGACGGCAGTGGTGTATAGAAATCTATGTATGATTGCCGGACTTCGCCTAAAAACAACTAACATTTACATATATTACTCCTCTCTTAGAGGTGCCACATAACGGCACCTCTATTTTATTCCTTAACAGGCGTTAATCAAATGCAGGGTTGAATGCATAGAAGTTCTTAGAGTCTAATTCCTCCTGTACCTTTCTGAGACCTTCGCCGAATCTCTGGAAGTGGACGATTTCTCTTGCTCGTAAGAAGCGGATTGGGTCAGCTACTTCCGGGTCTTTGACAAGGCGTAAGATGTTATCGTAGGTGGTTCTGGCTTTCTGTTCCGCAGCCATATCCTCCATCAAATCCGTAATCGGGTCTCCCTTGGACTGGAACTGGTTTGCATTAAACGGAACTCCTCCCGCTGACTGCGGCCAGATGCCCAACGTATGGTCTACATAGTATTTATCAAAACCGGAGGCTTTAATCTCTTCCGGTGTCAAATCCCTTGTCAGTTGGTGGACAATGGTAGATACCATCTCTAAATGTGCTAATTCTTCCGTACCGATATCTGTAAGAATACCTGCTACCTCACGGTATGGCATGGTATATCTCTGGGAAATATAACGCATGGACGCTCCTAATTCTCCATCAGGTCCGCCATACTGGGAGATGATTACCTGGGCAATCTTTGGATTGCACTGTTTGATATTAACCGGGTACTGAAGTCTTTTTTCATAATTCCACATGGTTTAGCAGGCACCTCCTTCCCAAGGCCATGGCTGGGTTGCCCAGCTCCAGTGGTCTCCCACCTTTGCGCTGTCAATGGTCAAAGGACCATACTGGTCGGCATAGGCACGCAGACCCTGTTTACGCATCTCTTTATAGTGTTTTAGATAATTCAGGGCTTCTTCATCGTCCGGATGGGTATCTAAATACAAAATAATATCGTTTACCGCAAAGCTGACCATATTAATCCACTGCATCAGCTGTGCCTGATTCATCTGCTGATTCAACATCCACGCATCCCCTTTCTTCCATAAAATGGTTTATTTAATTCTGGAAAAATTGTACCTACCTCTAATGCACGGTCCGGTTCATAGACATGCTCAAAATACTGCCACGGCACATATGCCATTGCTAATGCGTACTCCGGATTCGATGCCATATCATACCTTTCCTCACACTCTCTTCTTCCCATGCAGTTCTTATTACAGTTTCCCATGGTTGTGTTTTCTCCTTTTACTCTTTATTTTAAAAATATGCATATTTTGTGATTCCGTGCATATTTGAGAAAAGGCTATACGGTTCTTATCATGGGCATTTCATTGTTCACTCCGTTTGACATCAGTATCTGGTGTAAATCTATCACACCGTTTTTAAAAGTTGCTGCACATGCTGTTAAATACAATTCCCACATTCTGCAAAACTCTTCTCCATGCATCTTAAATACTTCTTCTCTGTGCTCTAAGAAATTCTTTCTCCAACAGAGCAGGGTTTTGCTGTAATGGCGTCTTAAGCTCTCCACATCTAAGGTATACAGGTTCATATCTCCCATAATCTGAATAATTTCCCGAAGACTAGGCACCATCCCGCCCGGAAAGATGTACTTTTTCATAAAGGGGTCTCCCGGATGTTCTTTTAACGCACTGATATAGTGTAATAAAAACAGACCTCCCGGTTTTAACACAGCTTTCACATTTTCTAAGTAAAGGGCATAGTTCTCTCTTCCCACATGTTCTAACATTCCCACACTGACCACTCGGTCAAACTGCCATCTGCTATCCTTTAAGTCCCGGTAATCCATAAGCTGTATGCTGATTTTTTCTTCTAGTCCTTCCTTTTTGATATCCTCTTTCGCCTTCTTTGCCTGTTCTTTGCTGAGTGTAATTCCCACACCCATCACATCGTAT
>JBJELL010000391.1:0-5649 GCA_051879115.1 Lachnospiraceae bacterium | reverse complement strand
ACAACTGCCGTCAGACTGATTCCTGCTATTGGTTTTAGCTTTGCATCGCTTCCATAATTTCCCAAAATCATTATCAGCAAAATTACCATTATATAGCCGAGGATATCTGCCATACGATATGGTGTAGAATATGTCAACAGCAGCATCTTTGCGATTGGTTTTGGCAGTGGCATTGTACAATATAGTCCAAACACAGTTGCTATTATCATCAATGCCCATAAAAAAACATCTTTTTTCTTTTCTTTGATATTCTTAACAATCATCCTCAATCCCAAGATATACGGGATAGGGAATAGTATCATAAAACAGCCCATCTCACTCGGGTTGCCAAATTGACGAAACGGAGTCCATATGCAAACAATTGTCCTGAACAGATTTTCCAGTTTAAAGCCTCCATAACTTACCCGTTTGCCCGGATATACGGTCTTCATAACATCCGTCATATATTCCATATTATTATAAAAATATGCACCAATAATGCTCACCATAAATGTAACACAGACGATTGCAGTTCCCCAGTCTTTCCATTTATAGTTTTTTATCTTTTCCCAGTTTTGTGAAATCATCCATATCAATATGCAGAGATAAACATATCCTGCCGGAACCTGCCATGCCGGATATAGATTAATCACAAAATCCGCTGCAAATATTGCTGTTCCTATTCCATATATCCATTTTTTCCAACGTTTTTCTTCTCTTAACAGATAGTAAAAGCATACTAGAGCCGCCTGTCCTGACAACAGCCAGTTCACCGTAGACCACCACATATTATATCCTGAAAACCAAATGATGGTTCCACCTAATAACGCTAACAGTGGTTTTCGCTTTGATAATATTAAACAAAGCTCATAAGAGAAGAAAAATCCAAATACCATGCGGAAACACCACATGAACGATACTCCGATTTCTGAACCAAAAAGATAATATCCCCAAAAAGATGGCTCTGCTAATGCTGAATAATTACGGTAAAGTCCCGATGCAGAAAGATTTGTGGTCTTTTCTGCTCTTACAACCTCATTATACTCTCCATAATCACTGTATTCTGCTGACAACCATCTCGGTAAAGATACCATCCATTCATCACTTCGAATTGGACGCGATTTGCCAAATACGGTTTCTATATATTTTGTTCCCTGGCCTCTTTCTATATGAGCATCATACTCTGCTAAAGAAGAGAAGTTGTATTTATTCAAAACCATGAAAACAAATACAGCAAGTGCCACCCATAATCTTTTTTCAAATATCCACTGATACATCCGGCGGATATCTACAAAACAATGAAGCCCTAAAAAAGCAAATAGCAGTGCTACCAGACTGCTGCGATGCAGTTTCATTCCCAATGTGTCTACTAATTGATAACTGTATACTGTATCAAAAACGAGATCCACATCCTGCTCTTTGTCATTGATAAATAATGATCCCTCTTTATAGTTATCTTTCTTCGTATGCCAGATTGTAAAATGACTGAAAAATGTCTTCATATCTGCCGTAATAACTACCTTGTAACGATGAGGTTCTTTTGTTTTTACCGTATCATCAAATATAAAATAATTCATAACATTATTTTTGATGATACCTGCATCATAGTCCTTTTTTAATATTAACTGTCCATTCTCTTCATCATATAATTTCAGATGAATCGTTCCAAAATTTTTTCTATCATAATTTCCAGCCAAAAAAGAAATTCCGCAGAAATCCTGGTCTTCTTCAAAAGTTTGGGCAACCTCTCCCACTTCTTCTATCAGTCCTACATTTTCCCCGGAACCTTTTAATTTATGATTACTGGTTTTTGCATCTATTCTTTCCCGTGTACAAATGCTCCATAAACTCGTTGCCATTACAAACATTAAGATTACAAAAACAATCCATCTAATTTTCTTTTTCATCTGTCAATTCCTCAATCTTTTTTTGCATAATTGCCATTTCCTGCGTCAGTCTCTTTACCTTATGTACGAGATCTGATATCGTCTTCGTCAATCCAAACATAATGATTAAAGAAAAACAAAAACCCAAGAAAAATAACATATTAATCGGCAACTCTATTCCCATGAATTTTGTAAGTGCCGATAAAAGCTTTGGTGAAAAATCCAATATTACAATTACGATTCCTACAACTATCCAAATCAGACCATATCGTAAATCCAGTTTATTTTTACGTACCATATTGCAGATTCCCAATACACAGAGAATTGCTACAATTCCTATAACTAATTGAATATTTATGCTCACAGCAATATCCTCCTTAATTCCGTACAGCTGCAATTAATATTGCCAGACTGACTTTTACCATATAATATACTGCTTTCAATGGTGAAATAGAAGATACCCCTTCTTCTCTTGCATTCATTGTTACCGGGAGTTCCTTGACTTTTTTCCCTTTTTTCAGCAAAGTTACTACACTTTCCGGCTCCGGGTAATCCTTTGGATATTCTTTTGCAAACATCTCAATCACTTCAGAACCGACCATCCTCATTCCTGATGTAGGATCTGTAATGGTAGTTCCTGTTACCAGTTTAATCAATCCTGTAAAATACTTGATTCCCATTCTTCTTGCGCCGGAGGATTGAAATCCTTCTTTTTTGATGTATCTTGAACCAATCAGCATATCTAGATTTTCATCTTCCATCTTTTCTGCCATTTCTTCTAAATATGCTGCATTATGCTGTCCATCTCCATCGAACTGGACCGCATAATCATATCCGTTTCTCTGTGCATAGATGTAACCGGTCTGTACACCGCCTCCAATTCCCATATTACATGGCAGATTCAATACCTCGTATCCTCGTTCCTTACAAATTCTCAATGTATTGTCTGTTGAACAATCATTGATAATAATATAATCAAAGCTCGGTGCATGTTCTTGTACATCTGTCACAGTTTTTATAATATTTCCCTCTTCGTTATATGCTGGGATTATTACCAGTCTCTTACTCATCTGTTCTCCTATTTCGCAAAAATCTTTAAATAGATTCCTATTGCTATGTTTCTTAATTTTCGTATCATCATGCTGATTTTGATATCAAATGCCGTAATTTTTACAATGCCTGCTTTTGCATGTTTTTCTAATAATTTTCTATGCTCCGCATTATAGACATCTCTTTTTTCTCCAATCAGCACACCTGTATTTGAGTCGTTTCGGATACGAAAACTGTTTAGCTGCTCATGTATAATATACACATCTCCCGTGCAGGATAAACGTAACCACATGTCAAAATCCAAAATATAGGTAAAGGAGGTATCAAATCCTCCCGTTTTTTCCAATGCACTGCGGCGTATTAAATTATTTACCGGAGCCCCATAAAAATTCTGAATCATCAGAGAAATCTTTGCTAACCTTTTTCCATCCATCACTCCGTTTTTAGGATAACGGCGGAACTGTCCGGTTTTCTTTCCGTAAATGTCCACAAGATTCGTATCACTCTCAACCAAATTGACTTTCGGATGTTTTCTCATTGCAAGGGCTTCTTTTTCAATGGCATTCTTTGCAATCATATCATCGGCACAGATTAATTTGACATATTCACCTGTTGCCAGTTCTAAACAACGGTTCCAGTTGCCCACCATTCCAAGATTTTTTTCATTCTTATATATCTTAAGGCGGTCATCTTCTATGGACTCCAATACCTCTATCGTATTGTCCGTAGAATGGTCGTCTACTACAATCAATTCAATATTCCGGTAAGTCTGCTCTAAAACAGACATTACCGTATCTTTAATATATTCGGCATTGTTATATGCCGGAATACATACGCTCACTAAGGGTTTCATAATATCTCCTGACTTTGTCTATTGTAAGAGTTCTTTCATATACACATCCAGTGCATCCTGCCAATCTGCCATTCGGAAATCGGTAGTCAGACGAAGCATATACTTGTCCAGCACGGAATATGCCGGTCTGTCTGCTGAATTCGGATTCATCTTCTTATATTCTTCTGTTGTCACATGATTGACTGTGACATTCTTTCCTGCGCGAGCAAAGATTGCATCTGCAAAATCTGCCCAACTGCATACACCCTCACAGGTTCCGTGGAAGGTTCCATAGTTCTCTGTCGGTTCTAAATAATGAATCATTCTTGCTAACTCTGCCGCCGAAGTCGGAGAGCCAATCTGGTCTTTTACCACACTTAATGTATCATGATTTTCAGACAGTTTTAACATCGTCTTAACGAAATTGTGTCCGTCTCCGTAAAGCCATGCTGTACGAATGATGAAATGCTCTTTCACAAATTCTTTTACGAAGTTCTCTCCCTCGTATTTTGTCTTGCCATAGGCACTTTTAGGTGCCGGTGTATCAAATTCTGTAATCGGCTGTGTACCGTTTCCCGGAAATACATAGTCGGTAGATATCTGAATCATCTTTGCACCAACTTTATTTGCCGCAATACTTAGATTTCTCGGTCCGATAGCGTTGATTCGATATGCTAAATCCCATTCCTGTTCGCATTTGTCTACGTTTGTATGGGCTGCACAGTTGATAATTACATCCGGCTTTTTCTCCATAACCAGATTCATAACCTCATCAATATTAGTAATATCCAGAGCAGTCACACCTTCGGCTTCTGCCACATCAGTATTAATTAATTCTACCTCTTCCCCCGCATATTCTTTGTTGACTGCACGTCCTAATTGCCCATTACAGCCCGTCACTAAGATTTTTTTCATATTCTTTCCTCACTACAACATATTATTCGTTAAAAATAATCCTTTTACAATAAAATTATCCATTTTTTTCTGACGATATATCTTGGAATTAAAAATCACAGATATTCTTCCGCTAAACTTTTCCGCATTCAAAACAGCACAAATCAACTCATCTTTTTTTCTGTTTCCATAATATATTTTATGGAATTCCATTAACTGAGCTTTCAGTTTTCCTTTGCTCTTCTTTAAATAGTTCAGCTTTGCCTTTGTCTCCTGAACAAATCCCGCACTTCCTCCTACCTGATTGCCTCCATGCTGCCTATAATATATATATGGTGTTTTATCATATATAACTTTCCCATAATAAGAAGCCACAAGATAGCACCACCAGTCATGAAGTATCGCCTTCTTGGGAATTCTTTTTTTTATGATTTCTACCAGTTTTCGATTTAATACCATTGTACAACCTGTAGCTATATTTTCAACAACAGCATTTCCGAATCCCGGCTTCATATTTTGAGCATCTGAAATTCCTATTTCCTTCAATTTCGAATCCACCAGTATTTTATTTCCGCAATACAACACCGGCATTTCCATTCCATCAATGGCAAGAACTGCTTGCTCTATTTTTTCCTCCATCCAAACATCATCCTGGTCGCAGAACGCAATATAATCCGCATCACTTAGTTCTAACAGTTCAAAAAAACTTTGAACCAATCCAATATTTTTTCCTGCAAAAACCCTTATGTTTGAATATTCTTTCTCATATTCTCTTAAAATTTCCTCTGTTCCATCTGTAGAACCATCATCTCTAATTAAAATTTCCAAGTTAGACCAGGTTTGATTCCGTAGACTGTCTATCTGTTCTCTCAAATATTTTTTACCATTATAGGCAGACAACAGAATTTGCACTTTTTTTTGTTCTTTCATCATTCTCCTAATCCACTCTCTACCGCTGCAACCATACCCTTTAATGCCTCTTCTTCATCTTCTCCTGTGCAGACGAAT
>JBJELL010000390.1:0-5665 GCA_051879115.1 Lachnospiraceae bacterium | reverse complement strand
TTTGAATAGATTGTAACATGAAAAAAGAAAAATAGCAAGATTGTAGTAAATAATGTTTGTGTCAAGTAAACGTTGGCAATTCTTTCTTGTTTTTTCCGAGTCTTTCAAAAAAATACAGTAAATTGTTAATTAAATAAAAATGTGTAGAATAGAAAAAAAGAGAAAAATTCTTGAAATCCAAGAAAATAAAATATCTAAATAAGGAACTTATAATAAAAATTGTATTAAAAAAAATACAATTTAAGAAATAAAAAACAGTAAAATTTTGAAAAAATATATATTATAATAAGTCTCGATATCTAACTTTAACTTATAGAATCCAATAATATGATAAACCAGAAGAAGAACAAAGTGGGCAAGTCCACATCAGCTCCCCATCCACTCACTTATGAGGCACATCCTCGCGGAGCGTTTTTATCTAATAGGAAATCCAAAGGAATTTCCCATTAAATAAAAAATCCGGCTATGTATTTTCATAGCCGGAAAATTATTCAGGAAAGATTACTATTAATAAGAAAATAGAAATTTAGAGAATTATCGTCGTCGTATTTTGTACCAGAAAGGCTGAAATTAGTCATCTCCCCTGTTCAATACTATTATATCAGATTTAACGCTCGTGGACAATATAATGATTGTCATTTAATAATTTTAAGGCTTTTTGTAAGGCATTCTCATCATAAAATTCAACCTGAAGAACACCATCTTCATATTCTCGGTTGTGAAGAATCCCAATATTTTTAATACTGATATTATGACTTGCCATAATAGTGGCAAGAGTTGCGATTGCACCGGCTTCATCAATTAAATCGCAGTATACAATATAGGATTTTGCCAGAGAACCGGGAGCAGGTGACGTAATAGAATCGCGGTAATCCTTAGCCTTTTGAAAAAACTGAATAATTTCATCATCCAATCCCTGATTAACCACAGAACGGATATTTTCCAAAGAAGCAATATAGGAATCAATCAGCTTCAAAATCTGCTCCTGATTAGACAGACAGATATTCTGCCACATCACAGGAGAAGAGGAGGCGATTCTGGTAATATCCTTAAATCCCCCTGCTGCAATACAGCGCATAGTTTCCTCGGAATCATCCAAATCTGAGACCAGATTTACAAGACTTGAAGCAATAATATGAGGCAGGTGGCTGATGGCTGCTGTTGCAAAGTCGTGTTTTTCATAATCTAAAATCATTGGAATAGCACCTAATGATTTCACAAGCTCTTGAAATTCCTGTACCTTTGCATCAGCTACGGCTGCTGTTGGCGTAATAATATAGTAAGCATTTTCCAAAAGGTGAGCTGTAGCGTTAGAAAAGCCTGTTTTTTCAGAACCGCACATAGGATGTCCGCCGATAAAATTTGTCTCCATTCCAAGGTTGATAACTGCTTTATGTATATCTGTTTTTACGCTGCCAACGTCTGTGATAATACAGGATGGTTCCACAATATCTTTTAATTGCTTTAAATACAATAGATTCTGCTGTACTGGAGTACACAGAAAAATGTAATCGCAGTCCGAAAAATCAGAGGGTTCTAAAAGTGTGGAATTAGTAATAGTGCCGGCTTCGTATGCCTCAGTAATCGTTTCTAAACGTCTTGCAGTGGCAATCAGCATGGTATCCGGGTATTTTTTCTGAATGGTTTTGGCAATGGAACCACCGATAAGTCCAAGGCCAATAAACCCGATTTTATGAAATGACATTACAGTGTCCTCCCAGATAATTCAATGTATGGCTGAAGATTTTTCATAACAGAATCGAACTGCTCGAAATTCAAAGACTGTGGACCGTCAGAAAGAGCATGAGCCGGATCATTATGTACTTCAATCATTAATCCATCAGCGCCACAGGCAATGGCTGCCTTTGCAAGAGGTTCTACATAACCCCGGACACCGGTAGCATGGCTTGGGTCAACAATGACCGGAAGATGAGTTTTTTCCTTTAGGACACAAACAGCACTTAAATCTAAGGTGTTGCGGGTTGCAGTCTCAAAAGTGCGGATTCCACGCTCGCAAAGGGCAACTTTAGAATTGCCGGCTGCCATAATGTATTCTGCAGCATTCAGCCATTCATCGATGGTAGCAGCAAGACCGCGTTTTAATAATACCGGCATTCCGGTACGGCCGACTTCTTTTAAAAGTTCAAAGTTCTGCATGTTTCTGGCTCCCACCTGAAGCATGGAGACATAGCGTTCCGCAGATTCTACGGCATGGGCACTGGTGACCTCACAGATGGTAGCAAGACCGGTTTCCTTTGCGGCAGTCTGCATGTATTTTAAGCCTTCTACCTCAAGTCCCTGAAAAGAGTATGGGGAAGTACGAGGTTTGTAAGCACCGCCTCTTAAAATCGTTGCACCGGATTTTTTTACGGCACGGGCAATGGACAGAAGCTGTTCCTCACTCTCAACTGCACAGGGACCGGACATAATGGTCATAGTATTTGGACCAATGAAAGTGTCCCCAACAGAGAAGGACATCGGTTCCGGATGGAACTTTTTATTGGAAAGTTTGTAGCTTTCTGTAATAGGAACAATTTTTTCTACCATCGGATGATTTTCAATGGCACTGATATCTAATTTGGATTTATCTCCCACAACGCCGATAATCAGAACTTCTTCACCCTGGGAAAGGTGAGTTTTTAACCCTTTAGCTTCAATCTGGGTCACAATTTTTTTGACAGCGGATTCATCCGCATGGTTTTTCATTACAACAATCATATTTTTACCTCTTTTCGGATATTATTTTTAAAAATAGAAATCAGTATGAAAATCTGACTTCTATATCATACTATAAAAAAAGTAATAATGCAACACTTCAACGCGTCAAAGTACTAAAATTGTAAATAAAAAACAAGGATGTGTTTTCTGTATATATTTCAAAAGTGTGAAATGGTCACAAATATTATAAAAAATCCAAAAATAAATTGTGAAAAATGAAGAAAATGCTTGAGAATAATCAGAAAATTATGTACAATATTGTTATGGGTAATGAGCGATTACCAAGAACTAGTTTAAGGGAGGATTTTTATTATGAACGTTTACACAACTGACAAGATTCGAAACGTGGTTCTTTTGGGACATGGCGGAGCCGGCAAGACATCGTTGGTAGAAGCAATGGCATATCTGTCCGGTATGACAACTCGCATGGGTAAG
Source organism: Lachnospiraceae bacterium (assembly GCA_051879115.1). Classification (GTDB taxonomy): domain Bacteria; phylum Bacillota; class Clostridia; order Lachnospirales; family Lachnospiraceae; genus Maccoyibacter. The sequence goes on along the minus strand of JBJELL010000390.1, from coordinate 2,512 downwards.
ATTAGTGATGGAAATACAATCAGTGATTATGATAAAGAAGAGATAAAACGTTCTTTTTCCATTAATACCTCACTTGTACCGATTATCTGGGATGATGTGAAGATTAATATCTTAGATACACCGGGATATTTTGACTTCGTGGGTGAAGTGGAAGAGGCAGTAAGTGTTGCAGATGCGGCAATCATCGTAGTTTCCGGTAAAAACGGCATTGAGGTCGGTACGAAGAAAGCATGGGAAATCTGTGAAAAATATAAATTACCGAGAATGGTATTCGTAACAGATATGGACATTGACAATGCAAGCTACAGACAGGTAGTAGAAGACTTACAGGAATTATATGGAAAGAAAATTGCACCGTTCCATCTTCCGATTCGTGAAAACGGTGAGTTTGTGGGATATGTGAATGTATTACAGCAGAGAGCAAAACGCTGGTTAGAAAACGGCGAAGTGGAAAAGACAGAGGTTCCTGACTATTCCAAAGACAATTTAGAAATTTGCCGTGAAGCATTGATGGAAGCTGTTGCAGAGACCAGTGAAGAATTCATGGACCGTTATTTTAACGGAGAAGAATTTTCAGAAGATGAAATCCGTCAGGCACTGCGTGTTAACGTGGCAGAGGGAAGCATTGTTCCGGTACTCATGGGTTCTAATATTTTAGCAAGAGGAATGTATACTTTGATGGTAGATATCGTAAAATATCTTCCAAGTCCGGAAAAGAGAGAATGTACAGGAATCAATGCGAAGACCAATGAAGTCTATCCGGCAAACTATGATTTTGCGAAACCAAAATCCGCTTACATATTTAAGACGATTGTGGATCCGTTCATTGGAAAATATTCATTATTAAAAGTAAATTCCGGTGTTATCAAACCGGATGATGTTCTTTTTAACCAGCACAAGGACATGGAGGAAAAAATCGGAAAACTCTATGTTTTACGGGGTAACAAACCAGAAGAGGTTGCAGAACTTCACGCCGGAGATATCGGTGCATTGGCAAAATTAAATAAAGTGACAACTACTGATACTTTGTCCACAAAAGCGAACCCGATTCTGTATATTCGGACGCAAACCTCCACACCATATACTTGCATGAGATATAAAGCAAAGAATAAGGGAGATGAAGATAAGATTTCCCAGACCTTGCAGAAACTTATGCAGGAAGACCTGACACTTAAGAGTGTTAACGACAGCGAAAACGGACAGACGCTTCTCTATGGAATGGGAGATTTGCATTTAGAGGTAGTTGCAAGCAAACTTTTGGAAAAATACAAAGTGGAAATCGAACTTATGAAGCCAAAGGTAGCTTTCCGTGAGACCATCCGCAAAAAATCCGATGTGGAATACAAATATAAGAAACAATCCGGAGGACACGGACAGTATGGTCACGTTAAGATGACATTTGAGCCGTCAGGCGATTTGGAAAAAGCGTATGAGTTTGAACAGACAGTAGTAGGCGGAGCAGTTCCAAAGAATTACTTCCCGGCAGTGGAAAAGGGACTTGCAGATGCAGTGTTGAAAGGCCCTATGGCAGCTTATCCGGTTGTAGGTGTCAAAGCCGTATTATACGATGGTTCCTATCATCCGGTAGACTCATCTGAAATGGCATTCAAGACAGCAGCAATTCAGGCATTTAAGAAAGGATTTATGGAGGCTTCTCCGGTTCTTTTAGAGCCGATTGCTTCCTTAAAAGTAGTAGTACCGGATAAATATACCGGCGACGTTATGGGGGATTTGAACAAACGGCGCGGTAGAGTGCTTGGCATGAATCCAATTGCAGGTGGTTACCAGGAAATTGTTGCAGATATTCCTATGACAGGATTATTTGGGTATTGTACAGTATTACGTTCTATGACTGGAGGAAGAGGAACTTATTCTTATGAATTTGCACGTTATGAGCAGGCTCCATCTGACGTTCAGGAAGCTGAGATCGCAAAAAGAGCAGCAGAAGAATAGAGATTTTTCACATAGAAGAAAAGCCCGTAAGGGCTTTTTTTCTTAGATTAAAAGTGCTATAATCTCCTTGTTATATGAAAAAATAATAGTAGATAGAGGATCATAGAAAATGAAGATAGTAGTAATTGGTGATGGCAAAGTCGGGCATAAAGTAGCAGCACAGTTGTCAGAAGAAGATTATGATATTGTTTTGATTGATCAGAATGCCGGAAAGTTAAGGGAATCGTTGAATCAAATGGATGTTTTCTGTATTACAGGGAATGGCGCTGATGTTGAGATACAGAAAGAAGCAGATGTACCACATGCCGATCTGGTGATTGCATGTGCATCTACGGATGAGATGAATATGTTAAGCTGTCTGCTTGCAAGAAGGCTAGGGGCAAAACATACAATCGCAAGAGTACGTAATCCGATGTATTATCGCCAGATAGATATTTTAAAAGAAGATTTGCATCTGAGTATGGCAGTCAATCCGGAACTCGCGGCAGCAAATGAGATTTCTCGTGTATTATTACTCCCTGAGGCATGTAAAGTAGAGACCTTTATGAAGGGAAGAGTG
>JBJELL010000389.1:0-5667 GCA_051879115.1 Lachnospiraceae bacterium | reverse complement strand
TTTTAAAAGTTTTCTTAAATCTGTCTCCGTCTTCATCATCCTATATCATCTTCCTCTTTCTTAACATCCAGAGTACAATGATGCATATTAACACCATAATTCCGCATACGATGTAAAAACCATAAGGCGTATTTGCAAGAGGCATCCATTTTCCGCTCACGTTCATTCCATAGATACCAGAAATAACCGTTGGAATAGCCATAACCAAAGTAATGGATGTCAGATATTTCATGACGTTATTCAAGCGGTTATCAATAATGGTGGACAACAGCTCTCTTGTACCGTTTATGATATCACGATAGATAATGGTCATCTCTATCGCCTGTTTGTTCTCTACGATAACGTCCTCTAAGATTTCCCTGTCCTCCGGGAACTGTTTGAGTCTCTCATAACGGGTCAGACGGTCTAACACAACACCGTTTGCCCTAAGGGATGTCGCAAAGTATACGAGGTTAGATTCTAATTCGTGAAGGTCGATTAAGTCCGTATCTTCCGTATCATCACTGATTCGTTCCTCAATTTCCCTTCTTCTCTTATCAATGACACGCAGATAATTCTGATAGACACTGGTGGCACGATACAGAATCTGATAGACAAAACGCATTTTCTTCTTTGTAGAAAAATCTCTCACACGACGTTTTTCAAATGCCTGTAACACCGGAGTCTCTTCCCCGCATATAGTAATTATAACACCATCCGTCAGGATAATACCCAACGGGATGGTAGTATACGCTTCTCTCTTATGACGAATTTCCACCGACGGAATATCCACTAAAATCAAGGTATATCCGTCCTCTAAGTCCACACGGGAACTCTCCTCATCATCCAATGCCGCCCGGACATCTGCAATATCAATGTCATAACGCTCTGCAATGTTGATACACTCTTCCATGCTTGGCATTGTCATATTAATCCATGCGCCTTCTTCAATATTTTCAATTTCATGTACAATGCTTTCTTCTGTCTTATATATCTTAATCATGCCGTTCCTCCTGTTTTTTCCCAGAACAGCATTTTTATGGGCTAAATCAATTCAAAATGACGCAGTCCGTTAAAGATGCCGTCCTGATGGAGTTCACTCGTGACATAATCCGCAATTGCCTTCACTTCTTCTAATCCGTTTCCCATAACAATTCCGGTATTCACATAGTGAATCATATCGTAGTCGTTCATACTGTCCCCAAAAGCATAGGTATCCTCATGTGCAATTCCAAGTTTTTCACATGCACATGCAATTCCCGTGGCTTTTGAGAAGTTCTTGGGCACAAGCTCCACAAAATCTGTTCCATGATAAATCACATCGAACTTATCACTTAAGGGTTCTAACGCTTTACGGCATTCCCTCCCTCGAATATCAATGCTCAGCTTGCTCACTTCCAGATGTTCTTCGTTTCCCCGGATGGGGCGAAGTCTGTCGGCAACGGAGCTTTGCAGAACCTTTAAAAACGGGTCATCGGCAAATGATTCCGCATCGGCATAGAGGTATTCCCTGCCCTCTAATACAATGGGGTAATGCAGGGGTCTTAATACCTCTAAGGTATCCTTTAACAGTTCATTGTCAATTCTTTTATAAAAAATGATTTCGCCATCTTTTTCGATATAGGTACCACACCCGGCTACAATCCCATCAAAACCAAGGGATAAGAGACGCTCGTCCTGTATATAGCCTCTCGTTCTTCCGGTACAAATAAACGTAAGATGCCCATTTTTTTTAAGCATCTCAAAGGCTTTTTTCGTACTGTCCGGTATATGAAATTGTTCGTCCCAAAGGGTTCCGTCTATATCAAAAAAGATTGCTTTTGTTCCCATGTTCTCACCTATTATTTCCTATATTATATGTCGTTATTTCGACATTAACCAGAATTATTGTAGCACATTTTACATAAGTTTGTGAACAGGGAATTTATTTTTTATATTCCTTCTAGCATACCTTTAAATCTTCTTATTCCTCCTGCAAACTTATAATCTGCCACCCAAAGATACCCCCTCTCATCATAGGTGATATTCGTAGGCATGAACAATGTGGAAGAAGTCTGCAGCTTTACAAAATCTGTTTTCCATATAGACGGATTCATGTCCTGAATAGAATAATAATCTTCTCCAAGCCCCAAACGGGTTGCATAATTATTTCCTGCCAAGGCATCCTCTATAGAATTCCATATGTATATCTGACCAAATCCTACGATAACGATAACATGTCCATCCTGTGTAATATAGGATGCTGTTGCCTCCATATCTCTGTTACACACTTCACCGCCGTTGATGCTGAAGTCAAAATCCACCCTATTTACCAGACCTTCCAAAGAATTACAGGATATTTCCTTACCGGCTGCACTCAGAATCGCATCCAATTTGACAATCCGAAATCCGTTTTCTCTTCCGGTAAAACAGATATAGTTTCCAAAATTCGTCTTAGAAGCCCTGATTTCCAGAGTATTACCTCCTGGAAAGCTGATACTTTTTACCGGTTCCTGTCCTAATTGTGGGAAACCATGAAATACATGTACCGTGTCATTGATTGTCACCAGGAAGTATCCATCTATATAATCAAAGCTTTTTATAGCCTCTCCTTCTGCCTTCACGGAGCCAACCTGTTTTCGCATATATTTATCCGGAGCTTTTCCATCAATAGCTGCTAGAACATCATTCCAGACAAATATGGTTGATTTGCCTCCTGCAATAACCCCAGTCTTACCATCATGGGAAAACAATCTGGCAAACGACACATTCTCTGACGGGAGGAAGGACAAGATAGCATCCGGTACTGCTCCACTTTCATCCGGTGCATTTCTATACAGCAGCAGTTTCGATCCACCTGGACAGTCACAGGCCGCTACCATATAACCATCTTTGGTATCAGGCACACAGTTCTGGAAGTGATAACGAAGCGTAGCTGCAGATGTATCGATCTTATCTATTTCCGTTCCTACGGAGAGGTTCGGGCGAACTCTGGAATGTGCTTCTACCTGTCCATCCCCCTGCCTGTATATATAAGTTGCACCATCCACATCAAAACAATCCGATGGTCTGTTATTTATTTCACTGGCGGTAAGCTGCCTTGGTGCTCCCGGAAATGTTCCCTCTGCATATCCCACCACCATACTCATATTATATAACGATGTGTACATATTGTTCTGCGAATCTATTATGATCTGCTGGCAGTCCGCACCTGTAAAATAATATCCGATTACATCATCAATACTTCCTCCACCTATGTAATAATCAGGTTCTTCGCCATCATATGCCAGCTTTCTGGTAGTTCCGTCTTCTGATTTGTATACCCTTATGGTTCCGGCATACATCATCAGCAGAGAGCCTGATTTAAGAACAGTTCCATCCTGACATGTAATATCCCTGTCCAAGATTACCCCGCCAGGATTCGCCTGATCTTTCGTAAATACCTTATCTCCAATATTTGATTGGTAACTTCCATTTTTAAGAAGATTCGATACCGAATCATATATATGATATCCCGGTGATACACTTCCATCATTTAATCTGACATTGTGATCTCCCACTATAAGATACTCTCCGTCCGTAATGATTGTACGAGGTGTAGAACTAAATCCTGTATATACCACTGTATCCGGATAATCATCAGCTCCAGTAGGAATCCCATCCCAGATAAGGATTCTGGATGCCTGAGTGTCAGTACAGATCAGTCTGTTCCCATTCGTCCATATCGACCATGGCCACCCTATTTCTGTAGAACGTTCATTGATGTACCCTGTTGCATTATCTTCTCCTGTACCTTTTACAGTCTCAGGAGCATTATAATTTGCTGCATTGTAGATAGCAAAGTCAGCCGGTTCTCCGTTGGTATCCGGCATATCATTCCATACAAGAATTCTGTCATTATAGGAATCCGTTACAAATATATGAATGGAAGACGTATTCCCTACAGTTTCCACACACGCCGTTACACCTACCGGCCAGTTCATTTTAGCAAGATTATTGCCCATTTCACCTTTTGAAAGCGGTTTACTGGTGGTAAAATCAGTCTGTCCTAGAACTCTGTATGGCTCAGTATCATTATTCCATGTCTCACCCTCTCCGGTTCGATAAACCATCACTCTGTTATTCCATGTATCTGCTACAAAATAGTAATTATATTCTCCCTGCTTAACGGTAGAAATCTGATTATTATAATAAAATCCATCTGAATCACAGGTATCCATATCATATGCCAGAACTCTGATATCAGAAGCCTGACCTGAAGTAAGGTTGTTCGTTGCTGATTCTGTTATCGAATTATATACGGATCCTGTTTTTTCATATGTATATAGCGACGACAGGGATCTGATCTTTATCTTCACTGACCGTCCCTTTTTTCCACATATGGTATTGCCTATGAGAGAGATTTCAACTTCACCACCTGCTCCCGGTACTGCATAGACCAATCCGTTTTGGTCTACTGTGGCAAGAGATGTATTTGAGCTTGCAAAGGAAAAAGCATCCTGTTCTGCTCCATATACCGTTTTGTTAATCTGATATGTATCACCAGGTAACATCTCCAGCGGAGAATTCATATCTAATCTTACTACTTTAATTTGTCTTCTAATCTCAGTATTGCCACATTTAGCAGTAATAGTAACCGTACCTGATGCATTTGCATACAATTCATTGTTTTCAGTTATTCTTGCTACCCTTGAATCAGTCGTTGTAAATGTAGCATCCTTATATCCGCTTACCGACAGGGCGAATTTATCACCCTCCAGAATCATACCATTATCCGGCAGATTGAATTCCAGATTCTGCACCGGTTTCTCTTTAATCGTATAATTCTTTCTTATGCTGCCTGTATAGTTTCCTTTTCCTGTCACTGTTACGGTAGCAGTTCCAACCTTTATATTATTACTATACTTTACAGTGTAATCCGTTCCATTCTTCAGCTTAGTACTGCCATTTTTAACAGTCACTACAGGCTTGCATGCTTTTCCACTGTATGTATAGCTGGTTTTAGATAATGCAACCGACATTCTAGTGATAGATTTCGCAGAAATTTTATAAGTCACATATGCATTTTTGCCTTTATATTTTCCCTTTCCCTTTATAATTACTGCCGCAGTTCCTGCCTTGGTATTATTCTTATATGTTACACTATAGTATTTCCCTGCTAGCTTAGTCTTTCCGCTCTTAACGGTAACTGTCGGTTTATTCGCTTTACCGCTGTATGTGTACGACTTCTTTGAAAGTGAAACTGTTAGTGCATTCTTAATCTTAAATGTTTTTTTGACTGTACCTGAATATCTCCCTTTCCCCTTCACAGTAACCGTAGCAGTCCCCGGATTCGTGTTATTGGTATAGGATACCGTATAATCAGTTCCTTTTTTCAGCACCTTCTTTTTGTACTTCACCTTAACGGTTGGCTTACAGCCACTTCCGGTATAGTAATAGCTCTTCTTAGAAAGTGTGATGGTACACTTGCTAATCTTTGTAGTGGCTGCCTGAACATTTTCCATTGGTATTATACTTATTAACATAACCAGTGTCAGAAGAACAACCAGCCTTCTCTTCCATTCTTTCATAAATAACCCTCCATTCCTTTTTCTCTTCCCATGGCTCTCTTTAGCTCATTATATCATGTGCTCATTATATCATATTATTTATACCAAAAAAAGAAAGAACCCGCCACTGAATAATGGAAGGCTCTAAATGTAGGAGACA
>JBJELL010000388.1:3864-5698 GCA_051879115.1 Lachnospiraceae bacterium | reverse complement strand
GATTCTTTGATTCTACAGGCATCGAAAAATGTTGCACAGGGAATACAGCAGGGATATTTGGTAGAGGTTGCATCTTCGGAGGAGATACCGAAAGAAAAGATATCGGAAGAAGAGGCACAAAAAGAGGAACAGAAGGAAGAACAAAAGGAAGAGACACCAGATTCGCCGGTAACAGAAACAGAAAAAGACAAAAAGCAGAATACTGCCGGGGATAAAGAAGATAAGAAAGAGAATAAAAAACGAAAAAGTGCAGATATAGAAGAACTGAAAAAAGAGGCAGATAAAGAAGGAGAAAAATACGGAATCGTCAAACAGCAGGAAGACGGTCCGATTACCATAGAACAGTATATCAGTGGAAAAGTAACAGCCATATCAGAAGATGGAACCGTATGGTATGAATCATCCCTTCCTATTAAGAATACGGGTTATACGAAGGGAAAAGTACGGATAATTCCCGTTATTCTGATTGTAGGAGCAGTACTCACTTCCATCTGGGGATGGAAAATACATAAGAAAAAAGTATTTTGGGCAATCCTTCCGCTTGGATTTACTCTTTCGATGCTCTGTGCCCTTAGTATTGGGGGACAGGAAATCGGAGATAAGATTATAGGAGAGTGGAAAAGCATCTGGATTTCAGGAGCACCGGAATATCAGTATGAATCTGAAATAAAGCCGGAAGTAATTGTAAAGACACAGCAGGAAATAACCAGACCCCTGCCAGGCTCACAGTATGGTCAAATTCAGTGCGAAAAGCTGGACTTAAAAGCACCCCTTTATTATGGAGACAGTGACATTGTTTTAGAAAAGGGGATTGGAACCTACAGCGGGGGAGCACTCCCGTGGGAGGAAGGAACGATGCTGGCAAGTGGACATGACACCAGTTACTTTGCACCGTTAGAAAACGTGGAAAAAGGAGATGTCTTCTATTTAGATACCATTTATGGAAGATATGAATACGAAGTAACAGGGATAAAGACAGCCGATGTTCTCGATACAGATGCATATCAGTTAAAAGAGCAGGGAAATGAACTGATTCTATATACCTGTTATCCGTTTGGAGATACAGAAGGATTAAGAAATCAGCGTCTTTTTGTCTATGCAGAGAGAAGCAATGAAACAGAAAGCGGGAAATAGAAAATGCGGAAGATATTTAGTATAGTGCTTACCTTCCTGTTAACTCTGTCACTGGCTGTAAGTGTGGCAGCAATAGAGTTAGAACGGGGATGGTTGAGTGAAGACAGATTGCTACAGCTCATCAGTTCTAGCGGTTATGCCTATGAAATGGAAGAGTATGCAAAGGAAGAGATTGCAGCATATCTGGAAGAAAAATCAATACCGGAAGAAATATTATCAGAGGTGTGGGATAAAGAGGATATTTACCGTGATTTCCTAAGCAGAACAAAGGAAGTACTAAAAAAAGGCAAATCGCCTAAAGGGAATTCTGCTTCCTTTCAGAAAGAATTGCAGGCTGCAATTTTAAAGGATTTAGAATCCAATCAGGTAATTGTGACTAATGCGATAAGCATGGATATAGAACAGACAGTAGAAGAAGCAGGCATTATTTATGAACGCTGTCTGTCTCCCTCGTTTTTTGGAAAATTCCATCAATTTACACAGACGGCAGAAAAATGGTGTCTCAGGGTACTGATTCTATCCATTGCAGTCGCATTGGTCTGTATCATTTTGCTGTGGAGACAGTACCACTATAAACATCATGCCATGCAGTATATGGCAGCCGGTGTCCTTACAGCAATACTGTGGAATCTGTTAATGATAGTTTTTGCCGGAAGCAGAGACTGGATTGCAAAAGCGGGGGTAGAGCCGGAAGCATACC
>JBJELL010000388.1:0-3764 GCA_051879115.1 Lachnospiraceae bacterium | reverse complement strand
ATACAGGATATTTGGATTTGCACACGCATATCCTGCCGGGAATAGATGATGGTTCAAAAAATTGGGATATGACAAAAGCCATGTTATTACATTCCTATGAACAGGGAGTGCGGACAGTTGTAGCAACACCGCATAATTATCCAAATGGACACCGTCTTGATAATCAAAAAGTAAGAGAACTGTGTGAAGAGGCAGAGCGGATGGCACAGTCCATTGGGACAGACTATCACGTCCTGCCGGGAAATGAAGTGTTGTACCGCAAAGGAATCATAGAAGAGATTAAGACAGGAGATGTTCTAACGTTAGCAGACAGTGATTACATACTGGTGGAATTTTTGCCAAACGAAAACTATGATGTGATTTTCTATGGATTAAAAGAATTGTTGGAAAATGGATATTTCCCGGTAATTGCACATGTAGAAAGAGTCCATGCATTGATAGACAGTGACAAAAAATTATCGGAGATAAAGAAGATGGGCTGTTATATGCAGGCAAACACGGAAGATTTTATGGGAAATGTTTTTAACCGAAGTGCAAAAAGACTGCAAAAGCTGGCTGAAAGGGGATATATCCAGTTCTTAGGAAGTGACTGTCACAACATGGACGACAGACCACCACTTATGGAGGACTGTTTAAACCCGTTAAGAAAAAAGATGTCAGAGTATTCATATCGAAAACTTGTGGAAGAAAACAGAGAAAAGTTTCTGGCAAATAAGTACATATAGGAAGAGGTAACCATGAATCAGAAAAATGATGTAATTGAAATAGATTTAAGGGAAATAATGGGAGTTCTTATCAACCGGATATGGGTAATTCTGATATCTGCCATAGCCGGAGGACTGATATTCGGACTTGTCAGTATTTATCTGATAACGCCGAAATATACGTCTACGTCAAAAATATATATTCTGGCAAATTCCAGCTCTGTTGTAAGTATTGCAGATTTGCAGATTGGAAGCAGTCTGGCAAATGATTACGAAGAATTGATAAAGAGCCGTCCTGTTGTAGAATCTGTCATAGAAAAACTGGATTTGGATATCACTTATGGGGAAATGCTCGATTGTATCAGTATTGCTAATAAGGAAAATACAAGAATTGTACAGATTACTGCGACCTATCAGGATCCGGTCATTGCCATGCAGATTGCAAATGAATTTGCAACGGTGTCAAGAGACCAGATTTCAGAGATTATGAAGGTGGAAAAACCAACGAAGGTAGAAGAAGCAGTGGTATCTAAAAAACAAAGCAGTCCAAACAATCAAAAGAATATTCTGATTGGTGTTCTGATAGGACTGATTGCGTCAGCAGGAGTGATCATTCTGCGTTATCAGTTGGATGATACCCTTACTTCTTCCGAGGATGTGGAACGCTATTTAGGACTGAACACCCTTGCGGCAATCCCGGATGAGGGTGGTACAGATAACAGTGAGAAACATGAGAAGAAACGGTTCCGCGGAATCAGAAGGGGGTAGAACATGAAGGTAGAATTAGTAAAATTAGAAGAATTAAGCTATGGAAAAAAGGAATCTTTCAACTCCCTTCGTACAAATCTGAGTTTTTGTGGAGCGGATATAAAGGTGATTGTATTTACCAGTTGCACACCGGATGAAGGAAAGAGCAGTACGGTTATGGAGCTGGGACGTTCCATTGCAGAAAACGGAAAACGAGTACTCTTAATAGATGCAGACTTACGAAAATCGGTTATGGTAGGACGTTACCATGCAAAAGCGGAGGATACGATTAAAGGATTGTCCCATTATCTAAGTGGACAGGCAGAGTTAGAAGAAGTTCTCTTTGAAACGAATATAGAAAATATGGATATGATATTTGCCGGGCGTATGACACCGAATCCGACAGAGTTATTGGGAAATCAAAAATTTGAAGAGTTGTTGGAAAAAGGGAGAGCAGATTATGATGTGGTCTTGATTGATACACCGCCTCTTGGTTCTGTCATTGACACGGCAGTCATAGCACCAAAGGTGGACGGTGCCATTCTGGTGGTAGAAGCAAATAAATGCAGCTATCGGTTTGTGCAGGATATTAAAAAACAGTTAGAACTTGCCAATACCAGAATTCTAGGAGTGGTACTCAACAAGGTAAAGGTCGATAAGGGAGGCTACTATAACAAATATTACAAAGGTTACTATAAAGGCTATTACCACAAATATTATGGAGAAAGAGAAATAGAATAGGAGATTGTTACAGAGGGAGAGGAGAAGAATGAGCCAGGAATACATAAGAACAGTTGAAGAACGGGAGACATCTGTCTATCAGCGAAAGGAACGACAGAGAGAAAAGAGAAGGGTCTATGCAGCAGTAAAGAGAACCTTTGATATTGTGATAAGTGCCATCGGATTAATCGTACTAAGTCCTCTTTTTGTACTCTTGTCTATCTGCGTCTATCTAAGTGACCCGGGAAAAATTTTCTATGCACATGAGAGGTTAGGACAGGGTGGAAAACCGATTCGGATATGGAAGTTCCGCAGTATGTACAAAAATGCTGATGAGATGTTTGAAAATTTTACAAAGGAACAGAAAGAGGAATATTACAGAGAGTTCAAATTAAAAGATGATCCACGGATTACTCCGGTTGGAAAGTTTTTACGAAAAAGCAGTCTCGATGAGTTGCCGCAGCTTGTAAATATTTTGATGGGTGACCTTTCGCTGGTGGGACCAAGACCGATTGTAAAAGAGGAATTGGAAAAATACGGAATGCAGGATAAGCGTTTTCTAAGTGTAAAGCCGGGGCTGACCGGTTACTGGCAGGCAAATGGCAGAAACCGAATCTCCTATGAGAACGGGAGACAGGAGATGGAACTCTATTACATAAATCACCAGAGTCTATGGTTGGATATAAAAATTATTTTTAAGACCTTTGCAGCAGTACTTAAAAAGGATGGTGCACAGTAATGGGACAGGAAGCACCAATACGGATATTGCAGATTTTAAATCATATGGATTATGGCGGAATAGAAGCGGTAGTTATGAATTATTACCGTCATATAGACAGAACAAAGATACAGTTCGATTTTGCAGTCAGCCGGGATTCGGTATTGCCCCAGAGAAAAGAGATAAAAAAACTGGGAGGGAACATCTATCTGCTCCCACCCATATCCCATGTGACAGGATATCATCGTGTAGTAAAAAAACTGATACAAAGTCATGGGTATGACATCATACACTGTCATATGAATACACTTAGTGTATTTCCGCTTTTTGCGGCATATCGTGCAGGAGCAAAAGTGCGTATCTGCCATAATCACACAACGGCTCACCGGGGGGAAGGAGCAAAGACGATTCTAAAATATCTGCTTCGTCCTATGAACCGGTGGTTTGCTACAGATTATTTTGCCTGTGGAGAATATGCAGGAAAATGGATGTATGGGAAAAAAGCTATGCAGACCGGAAGGGTCTATATTATGCGAAATGCCATTGATGTGGAGAAGTTCCGGTATAACACGATTACACGAATTAGTATGCGGATGAAGATGGAACTGGCGGATAAGTTCGTGGTAGGGCATATCGGGCGGTTCATGTATCAGAAAAACCATGAATTTTTGATTGATGTGTTCAGTGAGGTACATAGGAGAAATGAGGATGCGGTTCTGCTTTTGGTTGGAGAAGGAGAACTGGAAGGGCATATTAAGAAAAAAGTAAAACGGCTGGGACTTGAGAAAAATGTGATTTTTTATGGAACGAGTGAGGACACGAGTAAGTTGTATCAGGTAATGGATGTGTTCTGTCTGCCGAGCTTTTATGAAGGA